>JBFMAM010000086.1:0-6755 GCA_040755805.1 Nitrospirota bacterium | reverse complement strand
GGGATATGGGCTGAACTTCCAGAAAAATCCAATTTCAAAGATCCTGAGTATTTAAAAGAAATTAAAAAAGAGATAAGAAATGCTGTAGATGTTATTCATGGCAATGCCAACATACCACACAGATATGGTCATGCCCATGGACTATATAGAACCGGTATTTCCGAATATGCCCTAGGATTCATATTCGGCAGAGAATGGGAGCCGCCCGATGTGATCGCCCACAACAAATTAAGCTCTGATAACAGTTTTAAAGGTAAATATCTGAGCATCGCCAACGCTAACCCCATGGAAATCTGGCTAACAGAAATGCTTGATTACCTGATTAGCTATGAAACCGATCGATACAAAAAACAGAGACCTGTCACCTTTATGAACTGGCCCCCCCTTGACCCCCTCTATCACAAAAGCGAGGCAACTTTTCGCGAAGAAGTAGAGTTCAGAAAAAAGACTGGTGAGATCATCGGTGATATAGATTACACAAAAGCCTTTGATGAGGATGCTGTTAGCCTCGACGAAACAAAGATTTCTGTAAACACGGAGTATAGAGCCGGCATTTTTGCCTCCCACCATGTATACCCTTATTACCCTGATTTTTTAAGGTACGAAGAAAAATACAGCAAAATATCTTTTCCTAATGGGTCTAATTATTACTGTAATTATTTGGTAGAATTAAAAAATCACTATAAAGAGATGCCCCTTCTCATCTCAGAATTTGGTATGCCGACAAGTAGAGGGATAGCAAGATTTCATCCAGAAGGGTTGAATCATGGAGGCCACAACGAAAATGAACAGGCCGACATATTAAAAAGGTTGATGTTGAGCATAAAGGAGGCTGGCTGTGCCGGTGGGATAGTCTTTTCATGGGTCGATGAATGGTCTAAATCTAATTGGATGGCAAGGGGCATCGAAGAGAGAGACCAATTATGGTATAACGCACTGGACCCGGAAGAAAGTTACGGATTAATAGCTATGTTGCCTGCAGAGACAGAAAAACTGAAAGGAAACCCTTCGGCATGGAATACATCAACCCTGCTTTATAGCAAGGATAGTAAATCACCACTAAGAGTTTTAGGAGATAATTTTGATGGTGTGAGAAATATAAAGCGTGTGTATGCAGACTTTGATGCAGGATATCTATACCTGAGAATAGATATTGATGGAGAAATAGATTGGGGAAAGGCTGCATATTTGATCGCTGTAGATACTATAGGCGATGAAGAAGGAGACCACAAACTTCCTTTTAATCTGGGTTTGGAGGGCCCCATCGGGTTCGAATATATTGTTTTATTACACGGCAAAAATAGCAGAATACTCGTAGATGACAGGTATAACAGGATGATTTTTGATCCCAAATTGTTGATATCCCCTGGACTAAGCGGGTATAAAGAGAATGAGAATTTTAGACCTGTTTCTAATAATAACGGCGTTTTTACAGAAATTATTACTGCACATAGGAGAAGATTCTCAAGAGACGGAAAGGTTTTCCCTGAGAAAATATATAATGGGAGCTTACTGAGAAGTGGGAACTTAGCAGATGATAGCCTCTCTGATTTTTATTATAGTAAGGATAACGAGTTTATCGAGATAAGAATTCCATGGAACTTATTGAACCTTTCTGATCCGTCACGTCTACAGATAATATACTCCAAAAAAGAGAAAAAGTTTACTAACGGGATCAGGATTATAGTAGTCTCTTATAAACCTCGAAACATAGATGACTCCACTGCAGTAGAGTTAGAAAATGAAACAAATGTTACAGATATTATTCCACAAAATTTAAGTGATATTAAATATTATAAATGGCAGGGCTGGGACCTTCCTGAATATATTGTGCGTCCCAAAAAATCGTACTTTGCTATGAAAGAAGTATTTAGAAAAATAAAAGATCCTGAATTAAAAATTAATTTACTACCTGGCTTTGAATTCACTTTTGTTGTAAAAAACCATTATAACTCAATAGAAGAGTTTCTTAAGTTATATAAGGCTAATGATTTTGACGCTGAAAGTCTTTACGGTCTTGCCTTGGCAAATTTAACCTACGGTCTTGTAAAAAATGACCCCTTTTATATTTTTGAAGCAAAGTCTCTATTTGCTGCCTTTTATAATATATCAACTGATCTAAAAGAAAAAGAACTTTCACGTCTTGGTTTTCAATATACAGAAAATATTTTATCCGGAGGATATAAGAAAGGTTCTGATACTAAAGATACTCTTGAGCGTATTCACATTGAGAAAAATAAACCTCCTATGAATGATTTTAAAAAAATAATAATAGGTAAATCCGCTATAAGGCTAAAGAAAAATGCAAAAATAAAGACACAAGTGGATAGAGTTACAAGAGATTGGCTATCAGCTTACAACTTCAAAATAGCTCCTTGGGATTTCGCTAAGGAAAATAATGTCCCATGGCATGAGGGTGAAAAGATAAAGGAAATTATTGGCTTTACAGACGCTAAGGTATCTCCCGTCTGGGGTACTAAAGCAAAGAGATTCGGGAATAATTGGTATGCCCCAGATGATAGCGGGATCTATAGGTTCGTGCTTTCAGATGATAAGACATATAATTACCCTACCAATATTATCATTGATGATCAGACTGTAATTATTAATGACACTCATGGTATAAATGCTATTGCATGGGATTCTTTATGGGCTGACCTTGTGGTTGGTTGTGGTGATCATGAAGGTAAAATAGAGGCAGCATACTATCTTGCTAAGAATGGAGTTAATGTTTACATGCCTACTGATAAGGAGGTATATAGGCTGATAGGTTCAAATACAAAGGGAGTAATAGTAGGTTCAGCACCTACTAAGAAAACTACAGATGGAGCAGTTATTGGAGATCAACCAATTTCTATAAATGTGGACGAACCCATAGTTGTATCTAACTCTGATGGACGTTATCCATTGCACTACTATGAAACACCTTATTCTTACTTTAAAGAACTCGAGAGATATACAGGCAGGAAAATGAATATAATTTCGATGACTATAGAGGAAAAAGGAAAAGGTAGTGTTGTCGTAGAAGAGGCAAGAAGAATTGGGGCAAAACTAATCGGCATAAGGGTATGGGAAAAAGAAGAGCATGATTCAGTATATTCCTGGTTAAAAGAGGATAAAGCCCACAGGGCAGTATTATTCCATTCCGCTGTTTATCCAGAAGGGTATAAACTATTTTTCGAATTCCCTCAACAGACATCTTTTGGTGATATAAATATTAATTTTGAATATTGATTTTACAATAAGAGGAAGAAATGCTCAGGATATTGATTTTTTTGTTTATACTGCTCGGCAATTTTTATACTGTATCTGCGGCTGACGATATCGAAATGCTGAAGAAAGCTATTCAAACCACTACCAATAAAACTGAATTAGGGCTGTTACATAAAAAGATTGGTGATTATTATGTTTTGCAGGGGGATTTCAAAAAAGCTGCTGATCCTTATATAAACGCTTTATCGTTTTCAAGAGGTTCATTTCCGGCAGAGGAGAGAACAAAGATGGCTGTTTATTTATCATGGGCAGGAAGACTAAAAGAGGCCATAGAAGAACTCAAGTTAATCACTTCAGAAGATCCATCAAATTTAAAAGTGCGAATCCATCTTGCAAGGTCTTTATCGTGGTCTGGAAGATTAGGGAAAGCGATAGAGGAGGCAGAGAAGGTTTTAAAGGAATCTCCGGAGAATAAAGATGCCTTGATTATAAAGGCGAATGCCTTAAATTGGGGAGGTGATTTTAAAACAGCAATACCTATTTATAAGAAGCTCCTTGAACAAGAAGAGGATTTTGATGCACGTCTTGGACTGACTTATGCCCTTCTCTCAAGTGGAAATAAAAAGGGTGCACAGGAAAGCAGTAGGTTTTTGCATCCAAAATATGCTTACCAGGAAAATGAGTTAAAAAGGTTGATTGAGGCTATGGGTAGGGCAACAAGGCCAAATTTAGATATAAGATACAGCTATTATAAGGACTCAGATGATAACCAGTTAAATCGGTATTCAATCGGTTATGGTTTCTGGGCTGGTAACTGGAAATTAGATTTTGACTACAGCCATACAGGTGCTCAAGATAATTGGAGAGACACAAGGGCTGAGGATTTATTTTTTAAGGCATATTCAAAAGTAACGGAGTCTTTCGGCATAGAAGGAGGGTTAGGCCTCATTCAGTTTGCTAATAACAAAACTACAAATTTCTTAACATGGAACATAAAGGCAGATGTCAATATCCTGAATGGAACAGCAGGAGTTAGCCTTGCCAGAAACGCATTTACTGACATCGCTCAACTCATAGAGAACAAAATAAGATTTACAGATGCAAGCTTATACATATCACAAAAATTAACTGACAAACTTTCTCTAAGTGGGAGCTATAGCTATAGGGATTATTCAGATAATAACAGCGCTAACGATTTCCAGTTTTCACCAAGTTATACCTTTTATATTAAAAACCCGGTAATAAAATCAGGGTATAGATTTAGATATTTAAATTTCAACCGCCAGAGCGGGAGTGGTTATTTTGACCCGAATGATTTCATATCCCACCAGATTTTCACCTCCTTATACTTTGAGAAAGAGAAATTCTATAGCTACATGGAACCATATGGAGGGTATCAATCATTTAATAGATATGGTGTTAGTAATAACGACTTTTTCGGTGGAGCTTACGGGACCTTAGGCTATAAAATTACAAAAAATGTTTTATTTGAGCTGAACGCTGAAGGTGGAAACTATGCTTTGGAAACAGCAACTGGCTATAATTATTATCTGGTTGGTCTGAGGCTTGCTGCATTTTTCAAGTGATCTTCAAAAGCAACTACAATTTTAGATAGCTCAAAATTGTGCGTTGACAGCATTTTCAGATTTATGTTTTAATAAAAACACCCTTTAAGAATGGCTCGGTGAGGCTAAAAAGGCAAAGGAGGCAGCGTGAGCTGCAAAAATTTAGAAACTTAATGAACCTTCCACTCGATGAGGGGAAGGTTTTTTTATGGGGTGTTAATAAAATGCCTAAGGAACTCATGAACAAGAAGGATATTGACAGGGCTTTAACAAGGATAGCACACGAAATAATAGAGAGGAACAAAGGCACAGAGAAGCTCTGCCTTGTTGGAATACAAAGGGGCGGGGTGCATCTTGCAAAGAGGCTTGCCTTAAAGATAAAGGAGATCGAAAAAAAGGATATCCCTGTTGGCTTGCTCGATATTGCATTTTACAGGGATGACCTGAATATAAGAAAGGAACAGCCTGTTGTCAGGAGGACCGATGTCCCATTTGAGGTGACAGATTTAAAGATTATACTCGTTGATGATGTTCTCTTTACAGGAAGGTCAATCAGGGCGGCGATGGATGCCTTGATGGACTTAGGAAGACCTGCTGCTATCCAGCTCGCAGTTCTGATTGACAGGGGACACCGTGAGCTCCCGATAAAGGCTGGTTATGTCGGTAAGAACATCCCTACAGCATTGAGTGAGACAGTTGAGGTTCAGCTCGAAGAAGAAGGGTTGGAAGACAGGGTAATACTCGAATCCCCCTCAAATCCCCCTCAGCCCCCCTTTTCAAAAGGGGGGCTGAGGGGGATTTAAAAGAGGGACTAAGGGGGATTAGCGAGGAGGTAAACAAATGCTGAACAAAAAAGACCTGCTCGGCATAAAGGAGCTTTCGGTAGAAGAGATAAACCTTATCCTCGATACAGCTGCAGGTTTTAAAGACGTGCTCGGAAGGGATATAAAAAAGGTTCCTACCCTGCGGGGTAAGACAGCGGTTAACCTCTTCTTTGAACCATCAACAAGGACAAGGACATCTTTTGAACTTGCAGCAAAAAGGCTTAGCACAGATGTCATAAACTTCTCTGTCCCGACGAGCAGTGTTGTCAAGGGTGAGAGCCTGATCGACACAGCCCTCACTGTCCAGGCCCTCGGTGCAGATTTTATTATAGTAAGGCATTCGTCATCAGGTGTGCCGCATCTCCTTGCAAAAAAACTCAGGGCATCAGTGATAAATGCAGGGGATGGCACAAATGAGCATCCAACCCAGGCGCTCCTCGATGCCTTCACTATAAGAGAAAAGAAGAGAAAGATCGAAGGGCTTGAGATAGCTATTGTCGGAGACATAACCCATAGCAGGGTTGCAAAATCAAATATCTATGCCCTGAAAAAGCTTGGAGCAAAAATAAGGTTGATCGGTCCCCCAACCTTAATACCGAGAAAGATAGAAGGTGTTGGTGTTGATATATTCCATAATATGGAGACCGGCCTCAAGGATGTGGATGTTGTGATGATGCTCAGGATACAGATGGAGAGACAGGGCAAAGGGTTCTTCCCATCCACAGAAGAATATTTTAAAAACTGGGGGCTGACATTAGACAAACTCTCGCTCGCAAATGGTGATGTTATAGTCATGCACCCCGGTCCCATGAACAGGGGAATCGAGATCACGTCAGAGATTGCAGATGGTCCAAGATCGGTAATCCTTGAGCAGGTTACCAATGGCCTTGCTGTACGAATGGCAGTTATGTATCTACTCGCAGGGGTTAAAAAATGAGAATATTGATTAAAAACGGCCATATCATAGACCCTTCGCAGAAGATTGACGGGGTTGGTGATATCTTAATAGAGGATGGGAAGATAAGAGAAGTCAAAAGTCATCCGCCTCAGGCGGGGTCAGAAGTCAGAAATCAGCAGACAAATCCCCCCGAATCCCCCCACACCCCCCTTTGGAAAAGGGGGGCTGAGGGGGATTTTAAAGGGGGGCGTGGGG
>JBFMAM010000085.1:0-6842 GCA_040755805.1 Nitrospirota bacterium | reverse complement strand
CTGAAATATTTTAAAATTAAAAGTCTTTATAGGTTGTAAACCCCGCACCACGGCTTTACCCAGCCCCTGTGAACAGAGGCTGGGTTTACACCCGTGGCTTTGGGGCGTTACCTTTCGGGATTTCAGACATTCACCCCGCACCTTTTGTAAGGTGCGGGGTTCATCCACGGGTTTATCCGCCTGTGGCGGATGGCTTTCTGTGGTGCGGGGTAAAGGGCTTTACACCTTTGAGGTAGAGAGTGGAAAAGATAACACCCTTCATAGTAATGGATATTCTCAAAAAGGCACGTGAGATGCCTGATGCAGTGCATATGGAGGTTGGCGAGCCAGATCTGCCGCCGTCACCGAGGGTTGAGGATGCCTTTGTAAAGGCAATCAGAGACAGGAGATTCTTTTACACCTCTGCCTGCGGACTCTGGGAGCTTAGAAAAAAGATCTCCGAGCACTATCTTAAGACTTACAATGTGGATGTATCTCCAGAGAGGATTATCATCACACCTGGGACATCGGGTGCCTTCCTTATTGTCTTGGCATTGTTCGTTGAAAGAGGCAAAAGACTCATCCTTTCTGATCCATCCTATCCATGCTATAAAAACTTTGCCTATTTCCTTGGCATAGAACCATATTTTATTCCTGTTGAGAAGGAGACCAATTATGAGATAATGCCAGAGATGATTAAGAATATTGATAATATAGGTGCATTGATGGTCTCATCCCCTGCAAACCCAACAGGAAATCTTTATAAAGTGGATACCCTTAGGAAGCTCGTTGAATTCTGCAAAGAACATAAGATATGGCTTATCTCTGATGAGATATACCATGGACTTGTATATGATGAAAAAGAGTTTACAGCCCTCGATTTTTCTCAGGATGCCATCGTGATCAATGGTTTCTCGAAGTACTTCTGTATGCCAGGGTTCAGGCTTGGCTGGGTGATCTTTCCAGAGGATTTTGTAAGAAAGGCAGAGATACTGATACAGAATATATTTATAGCAGCAAGCACACCCGCCCAGTATGCAGCCCTCGAGGCATTTGATTATAAGTATCTGGAGATTGTAAAAAATACATTTAGAGAAAGGAGGAATCTCCTTTATGCTGAACTTAAGGACATATTTGAGATCAGTTTAAAACCAGAGGGTGCATTCTATATCTGGACAGATATAAGCAGATATGAAGATGATTCTGTGAGATTCTGTAATCTCCTCTTAGAGAAGAAGGCGGTTGCAGTGACTCCTGGTGTAGACTTTGGAAGGAATAAAACGGATAGATACGTCAGATTCGCTTATACAACGAATATATCACACCTTAGAGAAGGTGTAAGAAGGATCAGGGAATTTGTCCAGGATATCTCTTTTAAATAGGCTTATATCTGGATTCGAAGATAATCAGTTGCTAAGGTGATCCGGCCTGAATATTCCTTGCGACACTGGGCAATGATATCTTCTCCATCGCATTTCGGATAAAAATGGGAGAGGACCAGGTGACGTACTTTGCCTTCACTGGCAATCCTTCCGGCCAGAGAAGGTGTTAGGTGTCCTATTTCTTTGAGTTGATCAGGGAAAGAGCATTCAAGTACTGCCACATCCGCATCATATACTAATTTTGTTATCCCCTCGCAATAGTCGGTATCTCCTGAATATGCCCAGATTTTCCCGTTTCCCTCATGAGTTACCCTGTAACCGATAGAGTTTTCGGTATGAACGACTGGTTTCCATCGGATACTCCATTCTTGGTTACTGAGACCGCCTGATGGAATCTCCGAAATCTTTGCTTTTTCTGGAGGCACATCAATCCAATGACCATAAATCACTTTTAAATGGTTGAAAAAGTCTCTAAATCCAGGTGGCCCGATAATCTGTAAGTATATTGTTGGGTCTATATCAGAATTCTTTAAGGCAAAGAGAATGGGGACAAGGTCACCTGTATGGTCAGGATGTAGATGGGTAAAAAAGACGTGAGAAATTTTTTCGAGGTTTATCCCGCATTTAACTGCCCTGTGCAGGGTCCCGGCACTGGGATCAAACAATAAATAGCGGTCATTTATCCGTAGGAGATAACCCGGCCCAAGACGATTCCTATGGGGGACAGCAGTTCCACTGCCCAGAACTGTCATCTCAAAAGGGGTTTGAATCTCCTCCCTGCCTTCCTGGGTTTTCTCCCATAAAAAATGCTGGGTATACATAAGTCCCTGCTGATTACCAATATCAAAATAATCCCCTCTGAATATCTCACCCACTATCCCTTTTTCTTTGAGAATCATTTGAAAAACAGGCACATCATCCAGTTCCCCGCCCTTATATATTGACCGATATTTTTCTATATAGTCGAAGAACTCCTCTGTGCAAGCAGAGACACCGATTCCTCTATATGCGGCAATGCCATCTTTAACTTCAAAACTGCCAGGGCGTTTATCCCCGAGGCTCTCAATCTCAAGGTATCCGCCTGAGGTAAAATCACCCTTTATTCGCCCACAGTTACCATAAAGGTATGCCTTGTCTGGGGTAACCAAATATATGCCTAAGGAAGTCTTCCCTGTCTTATTGAATAAGTCCAGTAAACGTCTCAGGAAATCAGAATCTCCCCAGTGAAGACCATCAGGCATACACAGGAGAAATGGCTTTTTGCCGATAACAGGGCGGCATAAAGCGATCGCATCCGCAAGTCCTGTCGGCTCTTTTTGAATGACAAAATTCAGTTTGGTCTTTTCTGAAAATTCCTGTCTCAGGTATCTTTTAAGAGATTTTTTAAGAGGACTCAGGACGACGACTACCTTTGGAATTCTAGCATCTATAATCCTTTCCATAGCATAATGTATCATGGGTTTATTACCCACAGAAATCAGTTCTTTTGGAACGACTGAGGTCACCGGCAAGAGGCGAGTCCCCTTCCCTGCAGCCGGGATAATAGCGAATTGTACAGACCGTGCTTTATCGAGTTTCTTCATGATGCATAATATAATTACAACCCTTCAAGGAGTTTCAGGCTTTTTCCAAGGTTTTCTCTATCGTTAATTTCGAGAATCACGCCAATATTAGGCTTTCTTTCGAGAAGACGCCGGAGGGCGCTCAATTCTCTACAGCCTTCCAATAGGCTCCAGTGATCCATAAGCCCATCATGAAGGCCGTTGTATCTATGGATATGGACGAAATTCAGTTTATCAATAATATCTGCCTCAAGCTCTATTACAAATCTCTCAGAGTCTATCCCTGCAGCCTCAACATGTCCGATGTCGAGGGTTACAGAGGTTGCAAATCTCCTCCAGAACCACTTTATATCAGGTGTGTTGTTTGCATTCTCGATTGAGACAGGACATATTGCTGAAAGTTCCAGAAGGGTTTCCGAGTAGGCCTCTTCATAAACACCCTCAAGTCGTGTGCCCCATGGTGTAGTTTCGTCATGGATTATAAGGGCAACATCTACATTTTTAGCAATAGTGCGCATTGCCTCTATTGTCTCTGCCCTATGGTTATGTCTTGTCTCAGAAAGAAAATACCCTACAGGGTGTATTACATACCTGAGATTTAAGGAACGGCATGCAGAAACAGCCCTCAGCATCTGGCCTATCCCCCCGGTCCATCCCCTGTAAATCGATATCTGAACCAGACCGGCAGGGTAAAGACCTACCTCTCCTTCTCTTATTACTCTGTAGCCGTAAATCATTTTTATTTTAACAGAGCCTTAGCTCTTCACCTCATCTACTCCTCATTTTACCCCATACCTTCAACTCTGAGAAATGCAAAATTTTAGTTTGTCTTCAGATAAATTTATTGTAAGATTTTATATCGAGGTAAAACTGTACTGAATAAAAAACAGGAATTTTTGTAATAGTAGATTGCATCTGCTAATCTATAAGTAAGAGATGAATAGATAATAAAAGGTAATGTCAAAAGTTTTATGAAAAAGAGAGGAGAATATGAAACCACAGAGGGCACAGAGGTTTTCTCAGTGTCCTCTAAAAAGATGCATGTTTCCTAATAGTGTTAATCCGCCTTAGGCGGAGGGAATCCAGAGATTAATAAAACGAGGCATAAAAAGACTAAGAAATGGAGGAGACAGAGGGAAGGGAATTAAAAATCATCTAAGTTATCGATAATTAAAAGAATCTCTGTGTTCTCTGTGGTTAAGTTTTGACAATACGTAATAAAAATATAGGGGGTAAAATATGGTATATTTTGCAAATACGACGGATGAGGACAGACTTATAAGACTTGAAAATAAGGCTGTAGAAATCAGGAAAATATTATTAGGTGGGAAAGCTGACATTAGGCACATGGCAACAAATAGTTTTCGTAGATTTTGATAACAGGGAGCGGCATAGAAATATAATTGTACAAGTTATGGGTGAAACATAATATACCGAAGTTACATTATGAAAAAGATTGTCAGTATATGTATTTTTGCACTTATAGTCATTTCAGTCATTAAAACTAATGATTCTTTTTCCATTGAAAGACCTTTAAAGACAGAAGAGGCGAAAGCTGTGGACGTAAAAGGGATCTTTACCCTGATACTCTATGGAGGCAGACACATCGATGACATTGAAACCATTGCCATTCTTGATTGCGAGGGAGATGAGTATACCTTTGAGCCTTATGCACCTGAATTTGACTATAAAATAAAGAGGGGCATTTCAGCCAGAGAGGTACTGAATGAGGCAGAAAAATTTGTGAGTTTTCACAATTCATTCCATTACTCTCAGTTAAGCAGGATTATTGATAAAAAAGGCAATGCCATTGGGTATGAAATGAGACCACTGTATATGCCTTTTGTTTTTGGAGTAAGTGATGTTATAGAGGTTGATTACTGGCTTAAAGAAGGCGGCAGAGTGAAAGTCAATATAAAGCTCATACAATCAGTTGAAAGGTTACGTTATCCCGGAGATGGAGATGGTGACGGAGGCGGAGGGGAGTGAGGACTATCTTCTCTTTTGCGCCTCTCCAATCATTGGCACAAAGGCCACAGGTCCCATCTGCTCGACATCAAGTTCACCTTTCTTTTTTGTCACAAGGGTTAATGTCTGATAATAGACTGTGCTTCCGAGAGGGACTATGAATCTCCCTTCTTCTTTAAGTTGCCTGATCAAAGGTGGGGGGATATGATTTGCAGCAGCAGTTATGATTATTGCATCGAATGGCGCGTATTCTTCCCATCCAAAATAACCATCAGCGTATTTCACCTTTACATTCCTGTAACCGAGGTCTTTTAGCCTCTTGGTTGCCATATCTGCAAGGGATTTCCTTATCTCTATCGTATACACTTCTTTCACTATCTCCGATAGCACTGCCGCCTGGTAGCCAGAGCCCGTACCTATCTCAAGAACCCTGTCAGTTGGCTTTAACCTCAATGCCTCTGTCATAAGGGCAACGACATAGGGCTGAGATATTGTCTGTCCTTCTCCTATTGGTAGAGGATAATCTGCATATGCCCTGTCCCTCAGATACTCATCCACAAAAAGATGCCTCGGAATCTTTCCCATCACTTCGAGCACCTTTTTGTCCTTTATACCCCTGGCCTTAATATCATTCTCCACCATCGCCTGTCGCTTCTGTCCATAGGGGTCTGCTGCCCAAAGATGTGTGGCTATAACTATTAAAACAACGAGTAAACCCCGCACCACGGCTTTACCCAGCCCCTGTGAACAGAGGCTGGGTTTACACCCGTGGCTTTCTGTGGTGCGGGGTAAAAGGACCTTTAGTTTCGTCAATTTATTCTTTTTTATATTGAGGTTCACCTGAAAATACCTCTTGCGGGGTTAGAAAACGCCGCTTATCGATAGGCGGGACATTCCTGTCCCGCTAATTTTCTTATGGTAGTGGTGGAGGATAATACCAGTAGGGCGGTGGATAGTGGTATCTCCACCAGGGATAATCCCACCAGTAGGGATAGGGATAATACCAAGACGGATAGGGTGGAACGATATAATACTCCTTGTGTTTTTCCCATAGATAGAGCTCTTTTATCTCAAAGAGGGGATAGGTATATTCCATATCATCTACCTTACCTTTACGTGTTTCGATAAACTCTCCGGCAAGCGTAATCTCTCTTCCTCGATTGTAAATCACAGGGTCTAAAAGACCCTCTTCCTTGGGGTAGAATGCTAAAAATCTACCATTTGATGGTTTAATTTCTTTTAAATAACCTCTTGAATCAACCGGTACGTAGAGTGCCTCTATTAAAGAACCTTTATCGGTAAACTTTGTTTCCACAATTATACCACCAAGGATGAAAAGCCTTCCTCTATAAACCTCAGGATTTCGCAAGATCTCGGAAAAGGTTATATCTCTGGTGGCTTTATCCATAAGGTCCTTCCTGAGGACAGGAGCACAGGAGAAAAGTAACACTATTGCAAGGACTATAAGGTAAAGCCTTTTCATAGTCATATTTTACACCATCTTTCAATGAAAGTTAATTAGGTTTAAATCTTTGTCAAGTACCCTCCAGCTCCAAAATCACCCGTCAAAGGCCATAATAAAATAAATGATTATCGGATTAGGGAGGGGTTAAAGATTTCTGTGGATTCGCATTTTTTATATGGAAGGGAGCTTTTTTATTATCGCCCTGATGGTAAGGGTAACCACAGGCCTTTTAGGGTCATTGGAGAAAACACGCACTGTCTTGGAGATAGAACCCACCCTCCCTTTTATATCAGTCTTCGCGATAATCTTTCCTTTTTCTCCGGGATTCAGACGGCTCGAACTGGCCATCACCGCTGTGCACCCTCAGGAGGGAACCAGTTTTTCAATGACGAGCTCCTTATCACCTGTATTCACAAACTCAAATGTATGCTCGATTATTTCGCCTGCTTCTATTGTCCCAAAATCATGACTGTCTTTCTCAAACAG
>JBFMAM010000084.1:0-6864 GCA_040755805.1 Nitrospirota bacterium | reverse complement strand
AAGAGGTAATGTCAAAAGTTTTATGAAAAAGAGAGGAAAATATGAAACCACAGAGGGCACAGAGGTTTTCTCAGTGTTCTCTAAAAAGATGCATGTTTCCTAATAGTGTTAATCCGCCTTAGGCGGATTAATCCAATTATCGATAATTAAAAGAATCTCTGTGTTCTCTGTGGTTAAGTTTTGACAATACGGACAAAGATAAAAGGAGGTTTTATGAAGAAGGGTTTTGTATTGGTATTGGTATTAACATTCGGACTTTTGCTTACTGGTTGCCCACCGAAAAAAATAGTTCAGCCGGAGCCGCCAAAGCCAGTTGTTACCCCAGAGGAGGTTAAAGAGAAGGCTGTTGAAATAAGGCCTGAAGTAAAGCCTGAAGTAAGGCCTGAAGTAAAGCCTGAAGTAAAGCCTGAGGTAAGGCCTGAAGTAAAGCCTGAGGTAAAGATAACAGAACAGCCTCTTGTAAAGGTAGAGCCAAAGGAAGTAGAAGCACCAAAGTATATTGAAGAGAAGGTTGTCCTCGAATTTGAAGACATCCATTTTGATTTTGACAAGTATGATATACGACCAGATGCAAAGCCCGCTTTCCAGAGAATTGCTTCCTGGTTACTTAAGAATCCTTCTGTAAAGATTCTCATCGAGGGCCATTGCGATGAGAGAGGAACGAATGAATATAACCTCGCACTTGGAGACAGGAGGGCAAAGGCAACAAGGGATTACCTTGTAGCACTCGGTGTAGCATCAGGCAAATTTGAGATGATAAGCTACGGAGAGGAGAGGCCTCTCTGCACAGAGAAGACAGAAGAATGCTGGCAAAAGAACAGAAGGGCACACTTTGTTGTTCAAAAGGAGAACAGATAAATAGTGCAGAAAAATTTCAAATTTCAAATTTCAAATTTCAAATTTACTGTCTACTGTCTACTGTTTACTGTTTACTGTTTACTATCTGGCTGTGCAACGTGGGGAGAGTTTGATAAGCTTAAAAATGATGTGAACCTTTTGAAGAAAGACGTTCTCGAGCAAAAGAATGAATCCTCTGAGATCAGAAAAGATCTCAACGATATGAAAGAAACAACAAATAGTATGCGAGCAGAACAAAGTAAGGAAGCAGAGGATCTCAGAAAAGAGACGAATAAACTGGTAGAAAAAACAGCACATCTCACCAGTAAAGATGATTTTAATGCTATCAGGGAAAGCCAGGTAGAGATTCAGTCAAGGCTGTCAGATGTCTCAAAGGAGCTTCAATTACTAACCGGTAGATTTGATGAAAACAGATACTTCATGGAAAAGACATTGAAAGATTCAACAACTGAAAGGGAGCTCATAAAGGCACAGATAATGGGTATCGAAGGCCAGGTAAAAGATATCAAAGACAGGCTGAGTGCCTTAGAGAATCCGATAAGACAACCAAAAGAACCCACAAAGGAGCAACAGAAAGAAATTGGAAAGAAGGCTGAAGAACCTCCAAAAGATAAAATAAAGATGTATGAGGCTGCATACAATGCCTTTGAGAATAAGAAATATAAAGAGGCAAGAGAAAAGTTCGAGGCATTCATAAAAGAGTTCCCTAAGGACGAAGTTACTGACAATGCACAATTCTGGATTGCAGAGACATACTATGGTGAGAAAGACTTTGAGGGTGCGATTCTTGCTTATGAGACATTATTAAAAAAATATCCGAATAGTGAAAAGGCCCCGACCGCCCTTTTAAAACAGGGGCTTTCATTTATTGAGATGGGAGATAAAAAGACCGGAAAGGTGATCCTTGAGCAACTGAGGGAGCGATACCCTAATTCAAAAGAGACAGGTGTTGCAAAGAAAAAGATAGAGGAGATCGAGAAAAAGACCGGGAAGAAGAAAAAATGAACAGACTCACGGATAGTTTTCAGCGGACTATAGATTACATGCGTATCTCTATCACTGACAGGTGTAACCTGCGGTGTATATATTGCATGCCCTCCGAGGGTGTAAGGCCGATAGAGCGAAAAGAGATACTTAGCTACGAAGAAATATTAAGGATTGTTAGTATTGCTGCACGCATTGGTGTAAGAAAAATACGCATAACAGGTGGGGAGCCCCTTACAAGGAAGAATGTTATCTATCTTATTGCTATGGTAAAAAATATAGATGGCATAGAGGATCTGAGTCTGACGACAAATGGTGTGCTACTGTCGAGATATGCAGAAGAGCTGGCAGATGCAGGCCTGGATAGGGTTAATATAAGTCTTGATTCATTCAGGCCTGATAGATACAGAGAGATAACGAGAGGCGGAGATATTGATGTTGTCCTTGAGGGCATAGCAGCCGCTGAAAAAGCAGGGCTGAAACCAATAAAGATAAATATGGTTCCAATAAGAGGGTTTAACGATGACGAGATAAATGAGTTTGCAAAAATAACCCTCAAGGCTCCCTACCAGGTCAGGTTTATAGAATTCATGCCATTTGGCACAAAGGGTATATGGGGGCCTGAAAAATATATCTCCACGGATGAAATAAAGTCTATTGTTGAAGGTATAGGTCCCCTTACGCCTGTGAAGTTAAGAAAATCTGGGCCTGCAAGATATTTCAGATTTTATGGCGCTCCCGGAGTGGTTGGTTTCATCAGCCCTATTAGCCATCATTTCTGTAAAGAATGCAACCGCCTTCGATTAACTGCTGACGGGAAATTAAGGCCATGTCTCTTTTCAGAGACCGAGATAGATTTAAAACCTGCCCTCAGGGGTGGTGCACCTGACGAAGAAATTGAACGCCTCATTAAGCTCTCCATCGAGGTAAAACCTGAAGGTCATGATATCAGCCCCCCTATCCACCCCTCCCCTGTCCGACGGATGGCAGGCGGGCCTTCGAAGGGGGAGAGCAAGGGAAGGGGTGAAGGTTACAGGAGACCGATGTCGAGGATAGGGGGTTAAAGTCGGGGCGAAAGGATTTGAACCTTCGACACCACGGTCCCGAACCGTGTGCGCTACCAGGCTGCGCTACGCCCCGGTTATGAATAATAAAAGCCTGATATCTCTAAAGTCAAGCCGCATCGAATCATCTTCTTACCACTGTTGCTTTATATATACTCTATACGCTACCGAAAACAAGACATAGAACTTCATCACATCCTTTTTGTCTCTTGGCTTTTCCATTTAATCTCCTCCTCTTATAAATTCATTAATCCCGGATTATGCATACTTCGTAAAATGTCATTGCTTCGCTTCGCTCGCAATGACACTCTCCAATTGTAAATCCTAACAGGAATGTCATCCCCTTGAAAAAAATGCCTTGTAAAAATTCATTGCTCTGCCTGTGTACTCTTCATAGATCTTTTCTGTTTCTTCCATTGTCTGGTTTATTTCGGGGCTGTTTTTAAACCATTCAAGAAGCATATCCTTTATGACCTCTATATGGAACTGAAATCCATAGACGTTATCCCTATATCTAAATGCCTGATTTTTGTAAAGTTTAGAGCTTGCTAATAATACTGCGCCTATTGGAAGATCAAAGGTATCACTATGCCAGTGGAAGACCTTAAACCTCCTCCAGAAATCACCTACTCGTGGGTGAATCGCGAGTCTCCTCATGAGAGGATCCTTAAGACCATCACCTGTTAGTTCTATCGCATACCAGCCTATTTCCTCTACAGGTCCTTTGTAAACTTCTGCACCGAGGCAATAAGCAATCATCTGAGCGCCAAGACATATACCAAGAATTCTCATGTCCCTGTTTTTCGCCTCTCGGATGATTCGAGAACCCATCGTAAGATGGGGGTATTTATCCATCTCATATACAGCCATTGGCCCACCCATAATGACAAGGGAGTCAAAATCCTCTAAAGAAGGTGGAACCTCTCCAGAGTGAAGTTCTACAATTCTGAAAGATATATTCCCTTTCCTCAGGAAATCCTCAATAGTTCCCGGACCCTCTGTGATAATATTCTTAATAATTAAAACCGCCAAACCTTTTATCTTCTTTAAGTGGTTTTTTATACGGCAAACGGTTACCGTATATTATACAATATTTTTAAACCGCCTCCTCTCCTTTCTCTCCAGTCCTTATCCTTATGACATCTTCAAGAGAGCTGATGAATATCTTTCCATCACCTATATTTCCAGTTTTCGCCTTGTCAATAATGGTAGATACTACTTTCTCTACCATGGTATCAGCGACAACTACTTCTACCTTTATCTTTGGTAGAAACCTTACCTCATACTCAGTTCCTCTATAGACTTCTACATGCCCTTTCTGCTTTCCAAATCCCCTTACCTCTGTCACTGTCATGCCCTGGATGCCAATCTCGTTAAGGGCATCCTTCACTTCATCCAGTTTAATTGGCTTAATTGTAGCCTCAACCTTTTTCATATTACCTCCTTTTATAAGAAGTTATATGCCTTCTCTCCATGCCGTGTCTCGTCAAGTCCTGCAATCTCGTCATCAACATTAACTCTTAGCCCGACAAATGCCTTGATGACCATGAAGATAACCAAGGTCGCGATCGCATCATATGCGACTATCACACCAACAGCTATAAGCTGTGTTGTTAGCCGGCCTGGATTTCCATATAAAAGCCCTGCAGCTTCGTTTATAGTTGGATCAGCAAATATGCCAGTAAGAATAGCACCGAGAGTTCCAGCTACTCCGTGAATACCAAAAGCATCGAGTGCATCATCATAACCAACCTTTGGTTTAATAGACGCAACAGCAAAGTATGGGATGATACCGGCCAGGATACCAATGATGATTGCACCTTTAATGTTCACAAACCCTGCAGCAGGAGTAATGGCAACTAAACCTGCGACAACACCTGAGGCAAGGCCCAGGGTAGTTGGCTTTTTAGCATATATCCATTCCGTTACCATCCATGAGAGGGCAGCAGCTGCAGTTGCCGTATTGGTATTGATAAAAGCAGCCCCTGCGAGCCCGTTTGAAGCGACTGCTGAACCTGCATTGAATCCGAACCATCCAAACCACAGAAGCCCGGCACCGAGAACAACAAGGGTCAAATTATTGGGTATCAGAGCCACCTCGCTCCTTTTACCTAAAACTAATGCACCCACAAGACCTGCAATACCTGCATTTATATGCACAACTGTTCCACCAGCAAAGTCCAGTGTGCCGAGTTTTGCAAGAAAGCCGCCACCCCATACCCAGTGGGCTACAGGAACATAAACAAAGGTCATCCAGAGGATAGAAAACAGTATCCACGCAGAGAACTTCATTCTTTCAATATACGAACCACTTGCAAGGGCAACGGTTATTGCCGCGAAGGTAAGCTGAAAAACGACGAATATATACTCTGGAATAGTTCCATTAACACTATTAACACTAACCCCTGCAAGAATTAACTTTGCGGTACTGCCTATGATTCCTGAAATATCTGTCCCGAAGGCAAGGGTATACCCATAGATTATCCACAATACACTTACGATACAGTATGTTGCAACAGACATGGCCATGGTATTGAGGGTGTCTTTACGCCTTACCATACCTCCGTAAAAGAGGGCTAACCCTGGGAATGTCATGAGCATAACAAGTGCAGTAGCAACAATCATCCATGCTGTATCTCCTGTGTCAGGTTTCGGTGCTTCAGGAAATGCTGGTGCTGCTTCGGCAGGCTGAGCAGGCAGAGTCTGCTCAGCCTCTGGAGGGTTAGGGATAGCCTGCTCAGCAAATACAGCCCCGCTTAAAAACATCAAAATTAATATTGTTAATCCTATAAACTTTTTCATCTTTTGCCTCCTTTAAAAGCTAAGGGTTAAATTAATGCCGCTATAAAAGATATCCTTGTCACCGTCATCACTTATATTTTTTATTGCTTCCTTCGCATCATCGCTCAATGGGAAAGAATAGGCTATTTTAGGTGTTATACTTATCGCCTTTGTCACAGGAATACTCAAACCTGCCGATAGCTCACCGTTATAGAAGTTGCTAAAATCTTCACCATCTTCATCAAAACCCATAACCTTATTCTCGATGTTATAGCTCGCAGATGCGCCAAATTTAAGGGGTATACCTTTAGTCAGCTCAAAAGAGTGTTCTATCGAAGCAATAATGTATGCCCCTTGACCCTCGTCATAATCATAATAAATTGTCAGGGTAGGGCTGAGTAATGTATTGTATGATGTATAAAGGAATATCTCTTGTGTATCATTTGCTCCGTTTAACGCATAGTAGATATATCCACCGGTAAAACTCCATTTATCTATGGGATAACTGTAACTTAAGGTCAAATCCGTTTCAGTAAACTCTTCGTGGCCATCACCCTCATCAATCTTTGAATCACTGTCATAATTAGCCCAGATATTGGCACCAAAACCTCCATACGATATTCCTACTGAAGGTTGAACAACCCAACTGTTGGTCATCTTTTGTCCTCTCCATGCATAATTACTCAACACATCCACAGAAGCGGTTCCTGAAACCTTTGGCTCTTCTGCATGGAGATCAATTGCAAAAGCCAAACTTATGAGTAAAACCAGCACTAAGACCGAACCTCTTAAACGCCTCATAATTTTTCTCCTCTCAATCTCTTTGGTCTCACCGCTTATAGGGGAATCCATCATTTGTACACCGCTTATATTTCTAAAACTATGCCAGCTATAAGTTATTGATTTCTAAGGATTCTTAATCCGAAGGGATGCTACAATTTTGTAGATGCTACAATTTTGTAGGACAATTTAAAGACTGAAGATGCAAATTCTGTTGCTGTGTTAAATTAGTAAAGGGTTTTAGGAAAATGCACCTCTAAAAATTCACCATGTAATCCCTCAGTTATAGGATAAAAAAAACCTCTTGCGTTCCGCCCCTCACCTGTGATATAAACAATGCATGTACAAACCCATCAAATATCGAGGTAGGACATTCACTGCAAAAGAAATTGATGAG
>JBFMAM010000083.1:0-6867 GCA_040755805.1 Nitrospirota bacterium | reverse complement strand
GTAGTGCCTCCTTGTTATTGTTTTGGATTATGTTATCCCTTACCCAAAATATATACAAGAAAGCATATACTATGCTCAATTTTCATTCCCCTTTGTGCCGATTTGTCGGCATGAATGTTTCATTTTGCATTCTGCAGCACCTTCTTTATTCCCTTAGTAGCCTGCCTAATCCTGTGCTCATTCTCTACAAGTGCAAACCTTACATAATTATCTCCACCTTCACCAAATCCTATACCTGGAGATACAGCAACACCTCCCTCTTTTAGAAGCAGCTTGGTAAACTCAAGTGAACCCATTTTCTTAAATGGTTCTGGAATTTCTGCCCATACAAACATAGTAGCCTTTGGAGGTTCCACATTCCAGCCACCCCTCTGAAGTCCCTTAATAAGTGTATTACGCCTTGACTCATAGAACCTCCTTATCTCTTCAACACAGCCCTGAGGGCCTCGCAGGGCTATAATACTTGCAATCTGTATCGGCTGAAACATGCCATAGTCAAGATAGCTCTTTATCTTTGCCAGTGCACCGACAATCTCCTTATTCCCCACGCAGAAACCGACCCTCCAGCCTGCCATTGAATAACTCTTTGTCATCGAGAAGAACTCAACACCTACATCCTTTGCCCCTGGGACTTGGAGGAAACTCGGCGCCTTATAACCATCAAAGCATAGGTCAGCATATGCTAAGTCGTGCACAACAATTATATTATTCTCTTTTGCAAAGTCCACAACTTTTTTAAAAAAAACAAGTCCTTCCACAACCTGTGTTGTCGGGTTATGAGGAAAGTTTATTATAAGCATCTTTGGCCTTGGCCATGACGATTTATATGCCTTCTCCATCTCATCAAAAAAGTTTATACCTGGACCTATCGGGATACTCCTCACTTCGCCGCCTGCTATTATGACGCTATACGGATGAATAGGATATGCAGGCGTAGGCGTCATTACTACATCACCAGGGCCTGTGGTTGCAAGTACAAGATGAGAAATACCCTCTTTAGAGCCAATTGTTACAACAGCCTCTAACTCGGGATCAAGTATAACCTCATAGCGCCTCAGGTACCACTCACATATCGCATTCCTCAACTGGGTTATACCCTTTGATGCTGAATACCTGTGGTTTTTTGGATTTTTTGCAGCCTCACATAGTTTATCTATAATGTGCTTTGGCGTTGCACCATCAGGATTTCCCATGCCGAGGTCAATAATATCTTCTCCGCGGTGTCTTGCCTCAATCATAAGTGCATTGACAATACTGAAAACATACGGTGGAAGTCTCTTTATTCTATTAAATTCGAACATAATCGTCATTCTCCATCTGTTTTACCCTGTCATTCCGACTTGTTCGGAATCCTTCTTTAAAAAATCCCGAAAGCATTCGGGACAGACAAGCTGGAATGACATTGATTCGGAAATATAATTTTTATCATTTTCGATTAACTATTATACATCTCTTCTGTATTCATCGAGCTCCTTGCAAGGGGAGAAGAGGCTACATATTTAAAACCCATGCCTAGGGCTACAAGACGAAGTCTCTCGAATGCCTCAGGCCTTATATATTCAACAACAGGTAGGTTTGACCTCGAAGGCCTCAAGTACTGACCTATTGTAATGAAATCACAATCTGCATCACGCAGGTCTCTTAGGACATCTATAACTTCATCCAATGTCTCTCCGAGTCCGAGCATAAGTCCTGACTTTGTATTTGTTTCAGGTGCAATCTTTTTAATATACTTTAATAAGTAGAGTGAGCGCCTGTAATCTGCTTGTGGCCTTGCCAGAGGATAGAGCCTCGGAACAGTCTCAACATTGTGGTTGTAGACATCAGGCCTCGAAAGCATTACCGTGTTCAAGGCGCTTAAATTGCCCTTAAAATCAGGTGTAAGCACCTCGACCTTTGAGTAAGGCAGATACCTCCTTATAGCATAAACAGTCCTTGCAAAATGTTCTGCACCACCATCGGGAAGGTCATCCCTTGTTACAGAGGTAGTAACAACATATCTTAGCCCCATCTCTTTTGCAGCCATTGCGACTCTCTCGGGTTCTTCAGGGTCAAGAGGCCCTGGCATTGAAGATTCCACAGAACAAAAACCACATTTTCTTGTGCATTTTGAACCAAGTATCATAAATGTAGCGGTTGGCATGGAAAAGCACTTACCTATATTCGGACACCTTGCCTCCTCACATACAGTAGAAAGTCCATATCTCCTCAATATATGTTTCGTATCATGGAGCCCTCCATGTATTTTTGCCTTTACCCATTCAGGTAATCTCATAGCGAAACCCTGTTCCAATCTAACCACAGATGATCACAGAACAAATACAGATGATCACTGATATCTGTGAATATCTGTTTATATCTGCGATTATCTGCGTATCGTCATTAAACATAAAAAAATTGTGAAACTTTGTCAAACCTTCTCTCTTTCTTTTGCCTCATCCCATAATCTATCCATCTCATCCAGGGTCATATCTGAAAGTTTCACACTCTGTTCCGCGGCTTTCATCTCAATATAACGAAACCTCGAAATAAATTTACTTATCGTCTTCCTCAGAGCATCTTCAGGATTAACACCAATAAACCTCGAAATATTCACAAGCATAAAGAATATATCACCGAGTTCATCTTCTATCTCATTCTGTCCTTTTGTTTCGAGTGCCTTTTTAAATTCCTTCAATTCCTCATCAAGCTTCTTTAAGACATCCTCTACTCTTTCCCAATCAAAACCGACCCTTGCTGCTCTGTCCTGAAGCCTGTGTGCCCTGAGTAATGAAGGCAATGTCTTGGGGACTCCTTCAAGTATAGACTCTTTAAGTTTACCTTCATGTTTTTTTTGTTCTTCCCAGTGAACCCCGCTCCACGGCTTTACAGCCGGGGCTTCTTGTGGAGCGGGGTGAACAATAACCTCATCTTCAGTTTTATAATCTGCCTTTCCAAAAACATGAGGATGCCTTTTAATCATCTTTTTACCAATCTCTTCGATTACGTCAGATATCTCAAACTCGTTCTTCTCCTTTGCTATCTGGCACTGGAAGACTATCTGAAACAGGAGGTCTCCAAGCTCTTCTTTTATTTTCTCGAGGTTATCCTCTTCAATCGCCTCAATAAGCTCATATGCCTCTTCAACAATAAATGGCTTGAGCGATTCCCTTGTCTGTTCCTTATCCCAGGAGCAGCCCTTCACACCCCTGAGCTCTTCCATTATTTTTAACAATTCGTGAAAATCCATTGCGTTTTTATCACCTTCTTAACCGGTTTTGAATTCCGATGATTTTGGCATGACTGTTTCATTCTCACTCTTGCCTACGTATCACGTTTACTTCGTACATAATACAGATATGCTGATATTGAAACAAGGAACAAAGTTAACACAAAGATTATCCATGGTGACAGCTCGATATAAATAAGTTTTTCAATATAGTGAATAATAAATGAGCCGCTGTATGAAAGTGACGGGTCATGTTTTTGCCTCAGCCATATCTCAAGATGTGTCAGCGGACAGTACCAACCAAATATCTGCATTGTAATTGCAAAACCAAGACCAGCAATATGGAATATCTTTACAGCCCGGTAATTCTTCCCTATGAATACACCGAATATTAAGAAAACAATCCATAGAAAGTGGATAAGGACAACAAAATCTGCTGCTAACCTATAGAACATCCTTGACGGAATCGCACTACACCCTTCCCTGTCTATAAACAAGCCTCGTTAGGTCGACCCCTATAGAATCTGCTGCAGCCCTCCAGCGTTCACTTACTGGCGTATCAAAGATAATTTTGTTATTAACAGGAGCAACCAGCCAGCTGTCTATCATAAGCTCATGCTCGATCTGTCCTGGAGCCCATCCTGCAAAACCAAGTGCAAAAAGAAACTGTTTTGGCCCCTTACCTGCTGCAATATCAATCAGGATTTCCCTTGTCGTAGTCAAGGCAAGATTATCATTAATTTTTATCGAGGGGTAGTAACTGCCCGCAGGTGTATAGAGGATATATCCCTGTTCGGGTTTAACAGGTCCGCCATAGAAAACCGGCAGGTCTATTAAACTTTCCTTTATATCCAGTCCACCGAGCAGGGGGACAAAACTGCTCAGCAGGATGCGGTTTACAACAAGTCCAAAGGCACCGTCTTTTGTATGGTCACAGATGAGTACAACTGTATGTTCAAAGTTTGGGTCTTTTAAACTTGGAACCGCTATTAGAAACATAGCGGTCAGATTCTTAATATCAATCTTTATGTTCAAAAACCTCAAAATCCCCTCATGCCCCCCTTTTCTAAGGGGGGAGGTGGGGGATTACTTTTCTTGCATTTTTTAATTGCAAGCCTTGCAAGTTTATCACATCTTTCATTTTCTGTATAACCATCATGTCCTCTAATCCACTTCCATTCGATATCATGAAGATTTGAGAGATTGAGGAGCCTCTCCCATAGATCCCTGTTAAGAACATTCTGTTTCTGGACATTTCGCCAGTTATTTTTGAGCCATCCGAAAATCCACTTCGTCATACCCTGAACAACATAATTTGAATCGGTAACTATCCTAACACTGCATGGTCTTTTAAGGGCTTCAAGTGCTTTAATGATCGCTGTTAGTTCCATGCGGTTGTTTGTAGTCATAGGATCACAACCAGAGAGCTCCTTTTCACGATTACCAGATCTCAAAATAATACCATAGCCTCCTACACCGGGATTGCCACTGCAGGCACCATCTGTAAAGATCTCCACAAATGGTTTCTTGACCTTTCTCACCAGAAAACCTCTTTTTGTCATTTTAAGCCTTTGCCTTCTATACACTCAGGATGACGTTTACTTATATTACACTTTTTGATTACATCTGTCCAAAATACTGTGTAAACCCCGCACCAAACCCGTGGCTTTCTGTGGTGCGGGGTAAATACAAATGCCTCTCTTGCAAACATCACTTCTGAATGCTAAACTTTAGCAACGAGTCAATGGTCATCAGTCAGTTTTAGTTTTCTGACTGAAAATCAACAACTGAACCTGATAAATGAATAGAAGATAACATATTGAAGCTTTACAGTCTTACGATTTCAGAGGTAAGGGCTCTGCTGGATAGAAAAGAGGCCTCTGTTAAAGATGTGGTCAATGCTATCTACCAGAGGATAGATACCGTTGAGGACAGAGTAAAGGCCTTTGTTACTGTAACAAGAGACAAGGCTATGAAGATGGCTGATGAGGCACAGAAGAAGATTGCAGGGGAGGCACAGGGCACCGAATCCTTACTCGGCATTCCCCTTGCCATCAAGGACAATATGTGTACAAAGGGCATCCGCACAACCTGCTCATCAAAAATACTATACAATTTTATACCACCATATGAAAGTACTGTTACATCACGACTAATCACGCAGGGATATGTACTTATCGGGAAGACAAACATGGATGAGTTTGCAATGGGCTCATCAACAGAGAATTCGGGGTTTCATGTGACAAAAAATCCATGGGAGTTAGAAAAAATTCCAGGGGGGTCAAGCGGTGGTTCTGCTGCAGCGGTTGCTTCAGATGAATGCATCGCGGCATTGGGCTCTGACACAGGAGGCTCGATAAGGCAGCCAGCAGCCTTATGTGGAGTTGTTGGATTGAAGCCGACTTATGGCCGGGTATCAAGATATGGTCTTGTTGCCTTTGCCTCATCCCTTGACCAGATAGGGCCGATTACAAAAAATGTGAGAGACACCGCAATATTAATGAATATCATCTCAGGCTATGATCCACTCGACTCTACATCAGCGCCTTTGCCAGTACCCGATTTCACAGCAGCCCTTGGTCAAGGTATTAAAGGACTGAAAATAGGTATCCCAAAAGAATACTTTATTGAAGGTATGGACAGAGAAGTTGAGGTTTCTGTTAAAGATGCAATCAAGAAACTCGAATCTCTCGGTGCAGTTCCTGTTGAGGTATCTCTACCACATACAGGGTATGCAGTTGCAACATATTATATCCTTGCTACATCCGAGGCTTCCTCTAACCTTGCAAGATATGACGGGGTAAGATACGGCTTGAGGGCAGAAGGCAGGGGTCTTATTAACACCTATATGAATACAAGGGCTCAGGGGTTTGGTGCAGAGGTCAAAAGAAGAATTATGCTCGGCACATATGCCCTTTCATCAGGATATTATGAGGCGTATTACAGAAAGGCACAACAGGTGAGGACACTTATAAAACAGGATTTCGAAAAGGCCTTCCAGACTGTGGATGTTATTGTCACACCTACATCTCCCACTGCAGCATTTAAATTAGGCGAAAAGACTGCTGATCCACTCCAGATGTATCTGTCTGACATCTTTACAATATCTGTTAACCTTGCTGGAATGCCGGGGATATCAATACCATGCGGGTTTACATCGAATAATCTACCGATTGGATTACAAATAATTGGAAGGTATTTTGATGAAGAAACAATATTAAGAGTTGCTTATGCATATGAGCAGGCTACCGAATGGCATAAGAAGAAACCAATATTGTAAATTGTAAAATCTATTGTTTGACAAATTGTTAAACAAAAAGTAAAATAGAACTATGAAAATAGTTGCTGTCAGAGTCCCAGAAGAAATTAAAAAGAAAATGAAAGATACCCCAGTGGATTGGAGTGAATATTTACGACAAGCTATTGAGATGAGAATACATCAAGAAGAACAAAAAAAAGTTTTACAGGAAGTAAAAGCTCTTTTAAAGAAGATTCCTAAATCTCCAAAGGGGACTGCTGCTAGGAGTATAAGGGAAGACAGAGACAGTGGTTGAATTAGTATTAGATGCAAGTGTGCTGGGTGCCTTCTTTCTTAATGAAGAAGGCGGAGAAAAGGTGGCAGAAATTGTAGAATCTGATACAAAGGTTTATGCCCCTTC
>JBFMAM010000082.1:0-6908 GCA_040755805.1 Nitrospirota bacterium | reverse complement strand
AGGGAGGGAAGTATGAGACTTGTTCTTCTTGGAGCACCAGGAGGGGGTAAAGGAACTCAGGCAAAAAAACTCATCGAGAAATACAGCACTCCACAGATTTCTACAGGGGATATCTTAAGGGCAGCAGTCGCAGCGGGCACACCTCTTGGAAAAGAAGCCAAATCTTATATGGATAAGGGTGAGCTTGTGCCTGATAGCGTTGTAATCGCGCTCGTTAAGGAGAGGATTGCTCAGGATGACTGTAAGAAGGGCTACATACTTGATGGTTTCCCGAGGAACACGGCACAGGCAGAGGCATTAGATAAGGTGCTTGCCGAAATGGGAGCTCCACTTGATACCGCCTTACTTATTGATGTTGATAAAGATGTCCTCATGAAGAGGCTAACAGGAAGGAGGACGTGCAGAAACTGCCAGCAGATGTACAATATATACTTTTCTCCCCCAAAGAAAGAAAGTGTGTGTGACAAATGTGGTGGCGAGCTTTTTCAGAGGGATGACGATAAAGAAGAGACGATAAAGAGAAGGCTTGATGTCTACGATGCCCAGACATCGCCCCTCATCAATTACTATGAGGAAAGGAGGATATTGAAATCAGTAGAGGGTGTAGGCAGTATTGATGAAATATTCAAAAATGTTTGTGCAGTTCTTGAAAGTAAGTTATGAAAGTTAAAGAAAGGAGGTTATAATGGAGCTAAAAATGACAACACTTCCACCGCCCCATGGTGGAGCCCTGGTTAACAGGATTGTCACAGACCCAGAGGTCGGGAGAAAGATAGCTTCTAAGGCTGACGCTGTTTATGATATCAAACCAACCCTATACAAGGACATGCCTGTAAGAAATGTTTACAGGGAGATCATGTCTATATGTTACGGCTTCTTCAGCCCTGTGGAAGGCTCGATGACCCAAGCAGAACTTGAGAGTTTATTGGAGAAAAGAAGACTATCGAGCGGGTGGGTCTTCCCTTACCCGATGCTTTTTGATATCAGCGAGGCGGATCACAAAAAGCTTGGTGTAACTTCAGGAGACAGGCTCCTTTTGAGGCTTAAAGGACAGCCTTTTGCAATCCTTGATATCGAGGAAGTCTATGAGGTCAGCCCGGGTGAGGTAGCCACGAGGACATTCGGGACACCTGAAGCGAATCCAGAAGTTGTGAAAGTCCCCTTTGATTTTAAGCATCCAGGTTTTACCATATACAGTGCGTTCAACCCCATAATCTTAGCTGGGAAATACAGGATAATCAATGAGCCCAAGCTAAGGAAACCTTTTGATAGGTTCTGGTATCCACCTGCCAAGTCAAGAGAAGAATTCAAAAAGAGGGGATGGACAACAGTAATAGCCCACCAGACGAGGAATGTCCCCCATACCGGGCATGAGGCCCTGTTGAGGAATGCTGCATTTATTGGAGACATTAAACCCTGCGATGGCATAGTTGTCAATTGCATAATCGGGGCTAAGAGGATAGGGGACTATCCGGATGAAGCAATAGTTGAAGCTCATGAGATGGTAAATCTTGCAGGCTATGTGAGCCCAAAGAGGCACCTGGTAACCATGTGTTTGTGGGATATGAGATACGGCAATCCCATTGAGTCACTTTTACACGGAATTATCAGGCAGAATATGGGTATCTCATATCACATGTTTGGAAGAGACCATGCAGCATTGGGACCATATTATGATATGTATGCAGCACAGATCCTCTGGGAGAAGGGAATTCCAAGCTTTGGTTTGGATGCACCTCCTTACGCTGTGCCTCAGGGACTGTACATGAGGCCACAGAACATGGCTGAGTTCTGGTACTGTCCACACTGCGCAGAGGTTACATACAGCGAAAACTGCACCCATAAGGACGAATTACAGAGGTATAGTGGTAGCTTTATCAGGAGCTTGCTCGCAGAGGGTGTTTTCCCACCACCGGTTATCATGAGGCGAGAGGTATATCAGGTTGTGGTCAAATGGTGGAAGGAATTCGGCTACCCATTCAACAACAAGAAGTACCTAAGTGAAAGAGAGAAGGAACTGGAGGTAGATCTGGCTCCAATGGATATTCCTAAATTTAAATAGGGGGGTGAAGAATGAACTATTTGGCTGTGTTATTAGATTCAAAAAGGCTTTCTGGTATTAAGGGGTCGCCTCTTGAGGGAAAGGTAACGGATATGTTCGGAGGAGCGATAAAGGCTTTGATTATGGAGGTGCCAGACGAACAGACCAGTAAGATAATCGATGGGCTTCCGGGTGCGAGGTTAGATGCCCGATTCTTCATAGAGGAAGCACCTATTGCCTTCAAGAGGGCCCTCTTTGAAAAGATAAAGACCATGAAGTCTATCGGAACAGGGGTAATTGATGCAGTCCTTGCAGATCTTCCCAAGATAAAGGAACTCGCTGCAAAGGAGTCAGAGGCATTACCAGTACCCGATATTGATATTAGTGAAGCGCTCGTACTACAAAAGAAAGTAGCAGCGTAAGGACTGAAAGAACTGAAAGCTGAGGAGAAAGGAGGTGAAAGGAAAACTTTAATTTTAACTCTTAACTGTTACCTTTCAACTTTTCAACTAAAACGAAGGAGGTGTTAAGATGCCGAGTTTTGTAATTAATGAGAAGTGCGACGGCTGTAAGGGGCAGGATAAAACTGCTTGCATGTATATATGCCCAAATGACCTCATGATTTTGGACAAGGAGAGGATGAAGGCATACAATCAGGAGCCTAATTATTGCTGGGAGTGCTACTGTTGTGTAAAGATATGCCCTCAACAGGCTATGGATGTAAGGGGTTATGCAGACTTTATGCCCCTTGGTGCTGCATCAACTCCACTGAGAGGAACAGAAGACATCATGTGGACAATCACATTCAGGGATGGAAGGATCAAGAGGTTTAAGTATGCAACGAGGACTACACCAGAGGGTTCGATAAAGGCATTGGAGGGATTTCCTGAGGCAAAGGTAGCAGATCTAACCAATCAATTGATGCTTGGAGAGCCTGACATAATGGGAGTAAAAGAGCTCCCGACAAAGAAAAAATAAGAAAGGAGGGATGACCATGAGAGAATTTGCGACAGAAGTTGTTGAGACTGATGTATTGATACTCGGTGGAGGGATGGCCGGCTGTGGTGCTGCAGTAGAGGCCGCATACTGGGCAAAGCCGCTGGGTTTAAAGGTAACACTTGTGGACAAGGCTGCCATTGATAGAAGTGGTCCTGTAGCGATGGGACTTTCTGCTATTAATACATACATGGGAATGGATGGAAAGGTAACCGAGAATCCCCGCATGCCGGAAAGGTTTGTTGAGTATGTGACGAATGACCAGTGTGGTCTGGTAAGACAGGACCTCGTCTATGATATCGCAAGACATGTTGATTCGACAGTCAGACACTTTGAGAAATGGGGTCTTCCTATATGGAAGGATGAGGCAGGGAATTTTAGAAAATCAGGTGAATGGCAGGTGATGATATCAGGCGAGAGTTACAAGATTATCGTGGCAGAGGCAGCAAAGAGTGCTATAGCCGCCCTTGGTGATAAAGGCCAGATAATTGAAAGGGTCATGATCACGCATCTACTCAAGGATGAAAAGGAACCCAACAGGGTCTGTGGTGCAGTAGGTTTCAGCGTCAGGGAAGATAAGTTCTACGTCTTTAAGGCCAAGGTAACTATCGCTCTGATGGGTGGTGCAGTCCATGTATTCAGGCCAAGGTCTCAGGCTGAAGGCTTTGGAAGGTCATGGATGCCGCCATTTGTTAGCGGATCAATCTATGCCCTTGTACTCCAGGCAGGTGGTGAGCTTACACAGATGGACAGTACCTTTGTCCCTCCGAGGTTCAAAGACTCCTATGGTCCTGTTGGCACATTCTTCCTGCTCTTTAAGACACCGGCATCAAATGCCTATGACGAGCCATACATTGGTGCGTATCCCGAGACAGACAAGTGGGCACCATATGCAAAGGCGAAGCCCTGTCCAACTCCTATTAGGAACTATGAGATGATACTCTGCGCGAAGGAAGGCAAAACACCATACTGGATGCACACAAACAGGGTGGTAGAGAGGTTCCAGAAGGAGATAACAGATCCAAAGGAGCTAAAGAAGAAGATAAAGGAGTATGAAAGCGAGGCCTGGGAAGACTTTCTTGATATGACAATCGCAGGTGCCACAAACTGGGCTGCCCATAATATCGACCCCATGGAAAAACCTATGGAGCTTCAGTTGTCAGATTCTGTCTTCATAGGTTCACATGCCTGCTCTTGTGGTTCTTGGGCCTGTGGTGCTGAAGACCTTATGCCAGCAGAATATAAGGATGCATTCCCTGCCCAGTATAACTGCATGACTACTGTCATGGGCCTATTTACAGCAGGTTGTGGGGTAGGCGCATGTGCCCATAAGTTCTCGAGTGGCTCTCATGTACAGGGAAGGATTGTAGGAAAGTCAGTAGTGAGGTTTGCCAATGACCAGAAGGACTACAAACCAACTGTATCTGATGCCACAATAAATAAACTCAAGGAGACAGTGCTTAGACCACTTGCCCTTTATGAAGAGAAGAGCACATATACAACGATACCGGATGTGAATCCTAACTATATCTCCCCGCACAATTTCCTGTTCAGGCTACAGAAGATAATGGGTGAGTATTGTGGCGGATGGGAGACACTGTATGGGACATCCGACAAGATGCTTGAGACCGGCATCTGGAAATTGGGATTTTGCGGAGAGGATACAGAGAAGCTTGCTGCCAAAGACCTTCATGAGCTGCTGAGGGCATGGGAGTCGATACACAGATACTGGGTTGCCGAGGCATGTGCAAGGACAAGGCTTGCGAGGAAGGAGTCAAGATGGCCTGGGTATTACTATAAATTCGATTATTTGAAACTGGATGATACTAAGAAGAACTTTATAAATGTGAAGTATGATGTAGATAAGAAGGAATGGAAGGTAATCGAAAGGCCGATGATTCCTATCATTTAGTTGAGCAAAAGGGGGACTTCGTGTCCCCCTTTTGAAATCCCCCTAAAAAGTTTCGACGTGAGGGGCGACCTTTCAGGTCGCCCCTAAAATTTTTGAGAAAATTTTATGAATGAAGAATATACAGAAAAACACCAAAGGCTCTCTCTGGATGACAAATTCAATTTCTCATGTCACAAAGGTCTTTCCTGTTTTAACACGTGCTGTAGCAATATAAATATCTTTCTCACACCTTATGATGTCCTGAGGATGAGAAGGGCTACCGAGTTATCTTCTGGAGAGTTTTTAAAGAGTTATACCATTCCACTCTTGGGCGAGGAGGGGTTACCTCTGGTTGTGCTTAAGATGATGGAGGATGAAAATAAGAGTTGTCCTTTTGTCACCCAAGATGGGTGCAGAATATACCAGGACAGGCCATGGTCATGCAGGATGTATCCTGTATTCCCCGTTTCCTCGGAACGTAGATTGAATAATCAACGTTCCTCGAGGGAAGAAGAGTTCTGGATAGAGGAAAAGCCCTCCTGCCTTGGATTTAAAGAGGAGAAACAATGGACGATAAAAGAGTGGAAGAAGAATCAGGGAATTGATATCTATGATAAAATGAATGAATCTTACAAAGAGATTACCCACCGTGATTATTTCCAGAAGGGGAATAAGCTTGATTCAGGAAGAACGAAGATGCTTTATACGGCCTGTTATGACCTGAATGAGTTCAAAAGATTTCTTTTCGAAACAAGGTTTTTTGATATATATGATGTTGAAAAAGAGGTTATTGAAAAGATAAAAGAGGATGAAGAAGAATTCTTAAATTTTGGTTATAGATGGATAAGATTCAATCTATTCTGGGAAGATACCTTGAGACTTAAAGATAAGGAATTGGATGAGCTCCTGCAGTCCAGAAGGAAAGAATATTTAAAGGAGTCCATGCCAAATTAAGAATTCAAGGGGTCCAGGATTCAAGTGAATAAGTGAATAATAGATTTTTCCACTTGAACCCTTGAACCCTCGAATCCTTGAATCCTCATCATCTCACCAACTTTTTTGGAGATGATCCACTTCTTAATATGGTTCTCGAGCATAAAAAGGGTATTAAGTTCCTCGCCTGCGATCTTTTGCAGGTGAATGAGTTTCTCTTTCTGAATACTTCTGGATATTCGCTGGCAGAGATAATTAACGCAGATTACTTCACGGGCCCTGAGGAGACATCCATTCTCTCCGAGGAAGTAACAAGAATTGGTATCATATGCCTGGCTGGGAAGGGTTCTCCCTAACAGGAGGTTTATCAACAAGAGCACCTCGTCATAGTTATTCTCCATGCCTGCCCCGCAACAACTCCCGTCTTTTATTGCGCAATTCCTGCATTCTCTCACTACCCCGATGGAGACCATTTCCTTCCATGTTGCCTCAATATTCTGATCCAGTTGGAGCAGTCGATCCCGGATCTCCTTATCCTGAAGCAATACATGACCAAGGTTCGCTTGAAGATGATAAGCCAATGCGATTTTGTAGTTAATTGAGCCCTTGGGGTGCATAACTAAATTTAGCACATTTTACCCCATTAGAAAATAATATTTTCTAATGGGGTTTACCCCAGCTAATAAATATATCTTTTTCTTATAATTAACCCCCATGTGGTTACCCTCATTATAAGAATTGGCACTCTCATGTGGATTTTTAAACTTGTTATTCCCTGTAGTCTTGCTACAGGGTTTCTTTATTTTTTCTCTGGATTCCCGCTTTCGCGGGAATGACAATACAACGTCAGCATTGGTTCTGCAAAAGCTGTACTTGTAATTAACTCCATATGGTTGCCCTCCATGAATTTATTTGCATTAGCAGTTATAATATTTTTGTAACTAAACCCTGTTGTTGCTTAAATTAATAAAAGGTTATAGGCTAAATTTATTGATATCAAGCATCTAATGTATATATTATTGCAACAACAGGGTAAAGATGATGAGG
>JBFMAM010000081.1:0-6951 GCA_040755805.1 Nitrospirota bacterium | reverse complement strand
TTATTTTATCCTGATATTTACATTTTTTCTTGCATTACTTATGGTCAGTACATTGAGATTTCACGGTGCAAAGGAGCTGGATTTCAGTAAAAGGAAGCCCTTCTGGATCTTAGTTGCAATAGTCATGGTACTTGCACTCATAATCATACACCCTGAGATTGCACTTTTTATGTTTGCAATGATTTACCTGATTGGCGGTATAATTGAAAATATATTTCTCTATTATAAGAAGAAAAAGCAGATCAAAATTGCCGATAGAATTTGAAAACCTTTAAAACTCAATGAGATGCTGAAACAAGTTCAGCATGACAATTACAGGCTAAAAGGCTTGAAAATTGTCATTCTGAATTTAGTTCAGAATCTCTATCAGCAATTTTGGAAGCAGATTAATAAGGCAGGTGTTGCACAATGAGAATGATAAAGATATTTGATACTACGCTCCGTGATGGTGAGCAATCACCTGGCGCATCTATGAACGTCGAGGAAAAGGTAACAGTCGCAGAGCAGCTTGCACGACTCGGTGTTGATATTATTGAAGCCGGGTTTGCAATCAGTTCACCAGGTGATTTTGAGGCAATAAAGACCATCAGCAGTAGGGTAGAAGGGCCGGTTATATGCAGTCTTGCGAGGGCAAGGGAAGAGGATATAAAAAGGGCATGGGAGGCACTCAGTGATGCTCCAAAGAAAAGGATTCATACATTCCATTCTACATCTGATATACACCTCAAATACCAATTTCGCATAAGCAGGGAAGAGGCGTTGAAAAGGTCTGTAGAGATGGTCAAATTTGCAAGGAGCCTTGTCGAGGATGTGGAGTTTTCACCTATGGATGCAACCAGAACCGATATTAGTTACCTCTGTGAAGTTATCGAGGCTGTCATAGAGGCTGGTGCTTCAACAGTCAATATACCCGATACAGTTGGATACAGCATTCCGATTGAATTCGGGGCGATGATAAAGGCTATCCACGACAGGGTTAAAAATATTGATAGGGCTGTGATTTCTGTCCACTGCCATAATGACCTCGGACTTGCAGTTGCAAATTCTCTATCAGCGGTACTGAATGGGGCAGGCCAGATTGAATGCACCATAAACGGTATTGGAGAGCGTGCGGGAAACTGTTCCTTGGAAGAGGTTGTCATGGCCTTAAGGACAAGGCGTGATATCTTCGGTGCTGATACAAAGATAAATACAGAAGAGATAATACGTAGTAGCAAGCTTGTGACCAAGATAACCGGGATTTCTGTACAGCCGAACAAGGCGATAGTAGGGGCTAATGCCTTTGCGCACGAATCTGGAATCCATCAGGACGGACTTCTTAAAGAGAAGTCCACCTATGAGATTATCAGGCCTGAAAGTATAGGCCTTTATTCTACAAAGCTTGTTCTTGGTAAGCACTCAGGACGGCATGCCTTTAAAACAAGGCTCAAAGAGCTTGGATATGTTCTTACAGATGAAGAGCTAAATAAGGCATTCGGACGGTTCAAAAGGCTTGCTGATCAAAAGAAAGACATATTTGATGAAGATATAGAGGCATTGGTTTCCGAAGAGGTTACAAAGACTCCCGAGGTTTATAGCCTCGTTGATTTATACATTGTAAGCGGTATCAATCAGAAGCCTACTGCGACGGTCAAGCTCAAGGTCGGTGAGAATTTAATAGAAAGGATGGAGCATGGTGACGGGCCTGTTGATGCAACGTATAAGGCTATCGCCTCGATAACAAATACAGAAAGCAATCTTCTTAAATTCGAGGTCAAAAGCATTACAGGTGGCACAGACGCCCTCGGAGAGGTGATAGTTTCACTTGAGGAGGGGGGCAGAACTGTAAGGGGATACGGTGCGGATACAGATATAATAGTTGCCTCTGCAAAGGCATATATAAATGCCCTGAATAAACTTGCAGCAAGAAGGAGATAGTTTTTATGAACCTCACTGAAAATGCCCTGAAGGTGCTAATGCATAGATACCTCCTCAAGGATGAGGAGGGGAGGGTCAAAGAGACCCCTGAAGGGATGTTTGAGAGGGTTGCGAAGACTATTGCCTCAGCAGAGGGCCTGTATGGCGGCAGCCCGGAGGAATGGGAAGAAAAATTCTATGCACTTATGACAGACCTTAAATTCCTTCCCAACTCACCGACTCTGATGAATGCAGGAAAAGATATGGGCCAGCTTGCTGCATGTTTTGTGCTTCCTGTAGACGATTCGATGAACTCCATATTTGATACCCTGAAAAATGCTGCCCTTATCCTCCAGAGTGGTGGAGGCACAGGGTTTTCCTTTTCGAGACTGAGGCCGAAGGCAGATATTGTCCGCTCCACAGGCGGGATAGCGAGTGGCCCTGTTTCATTTATGAGGATTTATAACACAGCAACAGAGGTGATAAAGCAGGGTGGGGCGAGGCGAGGGGCAAATATGGGGATATTGCGCATTGACCATCCTGATATCCTTGAGTTTATAAAGATTAAAAGATCTGAAGGCGAACTGACCAATTTCAATATCTCTGTGGCGGTGACAGATAAATTTATGGATGCACTCAAGAACGATGAAGAATACGAGCTTATAAATCCGCGAAGTAAGGCTGTAGTAAGCAGACTGAGGGCAAAGGTTGTATTTGATGCGATGGTCGAAAGTGCATGGGAAACAGGTGACCCTGGTATCGTCTTTATAGACATGATTAACAGGGCAAATCCAACACCCCATATCGGAAATATAGAATCAACTAATCCCTGCGGCGAGCAGCCGTTGCTACCCCATGAGGCATGCGTTTTAGGCTCTATGAATCTATCAAGGTATGTAAAACAGTCAAATCTCCCCGAATCCCTCCACACCCCTCCGCCCGAGGCGGAGAAAAGGGATAATCCCCCCAACCCCCCTTTACTAAAGGGGGGCGAGGGGGGATTATTTATTAAAGGGGGATTAGAGGGGGATTTTAAAGGGGGGCAAGAGGGGATTAGTGACCAATGGTCAATGACCAATGGCCGAATTGATTGGGATTCTTTGTCCAGAGATATCAAAATTGCTGTAAGGTTTCTTGATAATTCCATAGACGTAAATAAATATCCAATTCCTGCAATAGAGGAGATGCATAAAGGCAATAGAAAGATAGGTCTCGGTGTCATGGGATGGGCGGATATGTTGATACTACTTGGCATTCCATACAATCACCAGAAGGCGTTCATGCTTGCAAAAGATTTGATGAGATTTATAAGGGACATAGCAAGGAAGGCATCTGTTGAGCTTACTGAAGTCAGAGGGGTTTTCCCAAATTTTAAGGGTTCTATTTATGATGCCCCTGACATACCACGTATAAGGAATGCAACAACCACTACAATAGCACCTACAGGTACACTTTCAATTATTGCTGATTGTTCAAGCGGCATAGAGCCTCTTTTTGCCCTTGCATATAAGAGGCTTATATTGGACACAGAGCTTTATGAGGTTAACAGATACTTTTTCGAGATAGCTAAAACTAAGGGTTTCTATAGTGAGGAACTCAGAGAAAAAGTCATAGCAAAAGGTTATTTAAGAGGGATTAAAGAAGTTCCAAGGGAGATTAGGAGTCTATTTAAAACTGCGCATGAAATTCCACCCGAAGACCACATAGAGATGCAGGCATGTTTTCAGGAGTTTACGGACAATGCTGTTTCGAAGACTATCAACATGCCCTACAGGGCAAGGAAGGAAGATGTCGAAAGGGCATTTCTCCTTGCATACGAAAAAGGCTGTAAAGGGATTACCATCTTCAGATATGGAACCGCCAAAAAGGGTACCCTGGTAAGGTTTACAGATACTGATTAATACCCGATGCACGATACAGGATGCACGATGCATGCTTATAATATCTGATATTTATCCTGTATCATGCATCATGTATCCTGCATCTCTTTAATTAAAGCCTGAACCCTCTTTCTTATCTCATCCCTTGCATGCCGGAATTCATTCATTATCTCTTTTTCTGTCCCTGTTGTCCCAACAGGATCTTTGATCGGCCAGTGGATGCGTTTTATTTCAGGTGGCGTCCAAGGACATAAATCCTCAGCATACTCACAGAGGGTGATGATAATGTCCATATGTTTGAGCATATCTTCGTCAATTACCTTTGATTCCTGATTTGATATATATATGCCGACTTCTTTCATGACTTCAATTGCCCTTCTATGAACACCAGCAGCCATGAGGCCAGCACTGTGGACTTCTATCAGCCCCTTTCCCAATTCTTTTGCAAATCCCTCTGCCATCTGGCTTCTACAGGAATTGGCTGTACATAGAAACATAACCTTTTTCATCGAAATATCTCTACGTTATTATAACCTATAGAAGAAGGTCCCTACTACCCAGATCTCAAATTGATGCCCTGAACTTGATTCAGGGTCAAGGTCTACGATTTCAGAATCTTTTATGAAAGGCTGTGAATATTTGTATAAATGGGAAGTAGAGGTAATAATAGAGTTACCATATCGAAAGGAGGATGAAGTATGAATGGGGTATTATTTCAGGGTGCATGGAAAATAGGGAAAATAATGGGTATACCGATACGGGTGCATTTCTCGTGGCTTATTGTCTTCGGTCTGATAACGTGGTCATTGTCTACATATTATTTTCCCACAGTGGCCCCGGAACTCCCTATAGCCTCTTACTGGATTAAGGGTGCTCTGGCAGCTTTGCTACTTTTTGTCTCGGTTGGTTTTCATGAGCTTGCACATTCTTTCATTGCAAGGAGATACGGGCTTTCGATTGTGAGTATCACGCTTTTTATCTTTGGAGGTGTCGCACAGATGAAAGGTGAACCACCGCATCCAAAGGCGGAATTCAGAATTGCGATTATCGGCCCTATTTCGAGCTTTTTCCTATCGGCTTTATTTTTCCTATTCTCCGTGAATACAGTTGGTGGGACAAATGCTCTTTTTTCTTATCTCACACGAGTTAACTTTGTGCTTGGAGCATTCAATCTTATCCCTGGTTTTCCGATGGATGGGGGCAGGGTATTGAGATCAATAATATGGGGAAAGAGAAAGAACTATTTTTATGCCACCCAGAGGGCATCAAGCATTGGGCAGAAGATTGCTCTGTTTTTTATTTTCTTTGGAGTATTCTCAATATTTGCAGGCATGCCAGGTGGTTTGTGGCTGATGCTCATTGGATGGTTTCTTTACACAGCAGCCCAGGCAAGTTATCAGCAGGCAACACTTCAGGAGACCCTTTCAGGCATTAAGGTAAAGGATATAATGGTGAAGGAGATCATAACCCTCAGTCCATCAATAACCCTTGATAAGGCTGTGGATAATTATTTTCTCAGATACGGATACGGAGGATTCCCTGTTATGGATGATGGAAAATTTCTTGGTATTCTGACTCTCAAAGAAGTAAAGGATGTTCCCAGAGGAGATTGGGGAAGGATGAAGGTGGCCGATGTTTTAGTGCCCCATAACAAAAAATGGGAAGTATCACCTGATGACGATGTAATGAAGACCCTTGAATTAATGATAAGGGAGGATAAAGGGCGCATCATCGTCATGGAAAATAATAGGATGGCAGGGCTGATCACAAGAAATGGCATTGCACGATATGTACAGATTATGGGTAAGTAATAATGTGTTTTTTGTTTAAATCCGAAATGGAAAACTTAGAAGGTTCATTCAGGATGAGCATGATTAAAGTTTGAAACATTGACCTTATACAGACGAGGAAGTCCCCACCTATCCCGGTGCTCATTTTTGGAGAGGAGTACTGGAGGCGTATAATAAACTTTGGCGTCCTTGTTACTGTTATTTTTCTTTATTAAATTCTTTATAGCCGGTGTAGATGCAGTGTGTGCTTTAAGCCTCTTTTTCGTTCTCTACCCCAAACATTGTTTTCATGAGTCCAATAGTTTCCTGTGCTATATCCTCCTGAATTTTTTGAATGGCAAAACCGGCGTGTACAAGTACATAGTCTCCAACATTAACATCTTCTTCTAAGAGAAGAAGGCTTATCTCCCGCTGTGCACCAAGAACATCAATGGTTGCCATAGAATTGTCTATTCGTATTATCTTAGATGGAATTGCAAGGCACATTTATATCTCCTTTTTAAATTACTTATCAGTCTGTTGTACGGTTGTCTATATAACATTTCCTAACCGCAGCATGGACTCTGGGGCATGCCGGTTACTACAAACCCCTGACCATCTAAAAAGTCAATGGTTGCATCTGAAAGTAAAATGTTTGCATTTTGCTCTAAGAACACCTTTAAACCGTCCTTATCAACGGTTATATCACCCTTTTCAGGATTATTGGCTATGTCCATAGCCAGAGGCGGCCCTCAGCAACCATCTGATGTAAATATCCTTATCCCTGAATTCATAGCCCCTTCAGTTTCAAGAAACTCCTTACATTTTCTTGCTGCATTATCTGTTAGCGTTAACATGCACTTCCTCCTTTTTATCTGGCAATCAAACTTATTAGCCTTTTATTTTTTACTTCAATTCCTGATCTCTCAAATGACCTTTTATGCGATAGTTATTGGTACTATCTTCCTGCTATTCGATTACCTCATCTTGTTTGGACAAATTATTTTATTATACATATTACCTTTTACCTTCTACAAGATGCTGTTTTATCTTTGAGTCTAACAATATTTACCTTTGTTGTTTTGCTTCTAATAAATTCCGTTAGCCTATTTCTGTCTTCAACCATAACATCATTTGGAATGCTACTCAGTACAGAAAGTATGAGAAATCTTCTAAATATTTCTGACTCCTCTATGCTGTAATAAACCCACTTGCCCTGTCTTCTGTCCTTAATCAGACCAGCTTCTTTTAATACACCAAGATGAAAGGATACCTTTGGTTGAATCATGTTCAGGGCAGCAACGATGTCGCATACGCAGCGATAGTATAACCTGCTATCGCGGGAGGTGCACAACTTTTTCATGTTATCATTTGTGGACTACTTGTAAAAGTCATAATTGCATGAT
>JBFMAM010000080.1:0-6955 GCA_040755805.1 Nitrospirota bacterium | reverse complement strand
CAGAACCACCATGAGCATAGCTGATTATATATACGGAATAACAATGGAGGAGATGGGGGTCTCGAAGGTAATATCCATGCAGCTCGTGGAGGCATAATAATTAAGAAATCCTAAATTCGAAGCACGAAATCCTAAACAAATGTCAAAATTCAAAATTTTAATAAAAAGAATTCCTCGAAGCTGTGCTTTGGTGTATAACAATGTAATGCGTTTTTGTCATTCCTGCGAAAGCAGGGAAACTATAAGGAAATAGATTCCCGTTTTCACGGGAAACCCTGGATTCCGCATCAAGTGCGGAATGACAATTTTGCTACTCATTGTTCAGTATTCGATACCTTGCAGCTTGCTGCGGGGTAATTCATTATTAAAACTTTTTGTCATTTGAATTTTGGTAATTAGATATTGTTTCGAATTTCGATATTCGAATTTCGGATTTTATCTAAAGAGTATCCCATATGATTACTAACAGGCTTATAGAATCATTGCATGACATAAAGGTATCCACATACCCCGAGGACCTCATATGCTATGGGTTTGACGCCTCAGGTTTTGAGTCATCTCCTTCTGCGGTTGTCTGGCCGGAGAATACAGAAGATGTTGTAAGGGCAATAAAGTATGCTTATGAGAACGGCATTCCTGTTGTTCCCCGTGGTGCAGGCACAGGTATGACCGGTGGTGCGGTACCATCAAAAGGAGCAATAATCCTCAGCCTCGAGAAGATGAACAGAATCCTCGAGATAGACTCTGAGAATCTAAATGTCCTGTGTGAGCCTGGCGTGATAAATGGAAAACTCCAGCGTGAGCTTGAACGGACAGGCCTCTTCTATCCACCGGACCCTGCGAGTATGAACTTCTGCACAATAGGTGGGAATGTTGCAGAAAATGCAGGAGGTCCGAGGGCATTAAAATACGGGGTGACGAGGGACTATGTAATGAAGATAGAGGCAGTTCTTCCGAATGGGGAGATAATAACTACAGGCGTCAGAACAACAAAAGGGGTTGTCGGTTATGACCTGACAAGGCTTCTTGTCGGCTCAGAAGGGACACTATCTGTATTTACAAAAATAAGATTAAAGGTCCTTCCTCTACCTGAAGAGGTTGTTACATTACTTGCCATTTTTGATGATCTGGGGTCATCAGGCCAGGCAATATCAAAGATTATATCCTCAAAGATAATCCCGAGGACACTCGAGTTCATGGACCGCGAAGCAATAAAGGCTGTCGAGAGTTTTAGACCTGTAGGGCTTCCAAGGGATGTCGAGGCCCTCTTACTTATAGAGCTTGATGGCTATCCGTCTGCAATAACAAAGGAGGCAGAAAAGATAGTTGATATATGCCACCATCTCGGTGCAGAGATAAATATGGCAGAGAATGAAGATGCGAGAGAAAAACTATGGCAGTCAAGGCGCGCAGTATCACCTGCCCTTTATCACATAAATCCCACAAAGATAAATGAGGACATTGTCGTTCCGCGAAATAAGATACCCGAGATGCTTAAACGTCTGAGCAGACTATCAGAGGAAAGCGGTATAAAAATAGTAAACTTTGGCCATGCAGGCGATGGGAACATACATGTAAATATTATGGTTAATAAGGAAAACAGAGAAGAATACAAAAGGGGTTTGATGCTTGTCGAGCAGATATTCAAGGATACCCTATCACTCGGCGGTACCATCTCAGGCGAACACGGCATAGGACTTTCAAAGGCAGGTTATATCGACATGGAGATATCCAAACCTGAGCTCGAAATAATGAAGTCCATAAAAAAAATATTCGACCCAAAGAATATCCTCAATCCAGGAAAGATATTCCCTACTGGTTCATTCCCCGATTATCCTCAATAGCTCCTCATAAGAAATGGTCTTTACCCCAAGGGCTTTTGCCTTCTGGAACTTCGAGCCAGGTTCTTCTCCAACTACAAGATAGTCAGTACTCTTAGAGACTGAGGAGGCAGAATGGCCACCAAGGCTTTCAATAAGCTCCTCTATCTCATCCCTTGGTTTAGGCAGTGTACCAGTTATCACAAATGTGAGACCTTCGAGAGGTAATTTCTCTTTCTTTTCTCCTATAAAATCAGGATTTGTTATATTGAGACCGAGTGATTTCAGGGTCTTAAGGGTTCGTATATTCTCAGGGTCATTGAAGAAATCAGAAATTGAGTGGGCTATTGTTTCCCCCATCTGTCTGATCTCAGTAATCCTCTCAGGGCTTATATTGTATAAATCTTCAAGCCTTTCGAAATTCTTTGCGAGGAGCTTTGCAGCATACTCACCCACGTGCAGTATGCCGAGGGCGTAGAGAAATCTGGCAAGAGTTGTATTTTTACTTCTTTCAATTGCATCTATGAGATTCTGGGCTGATTTTTCGGCAAATCTGGGAAGCTCGAGGAGGTCTTCTTTCTTCAACCTGTACATCTCTACAAAATGACTGATGAGTCCCCTCAAGTAAAGGAGTTCCACATTCTTTTCTCCGAGTCCCTCTATATCCATAGCACCCCTTGAGGCAAAGTGCCTTATCCTTTCCTGAACCTGTGCTGGACAGTTCAGACCAACACACCTGACAGCCACTTCACCTTCTTCCCTCACCACTTTGCTATCACAGACAGGGCACCTCTCTGGGATAGGAAAATGTCTTTCCTTTCCTGTCCTTTTATCTTTCATTACAGTCACAACATGGGGTATAACATCTCCGGCCCTCTCCACAACCACGGTATCTCCTACCCTTATATCCTTCCTCTCTATCTCATCCCAGTTATGTAAGGTAGAACGTGAGACGGTAACACCACCAATTCTCACCGGCTCAAGCATGGCAATAGGGGTTATTACACCAGTTCTACCAACACTTGGAGCTATCTCCTTTATCTTGGTGGTGCCTTGATGGGCTGGAAATTTATAGGCTATAGCCCAGCGTGGCTCTCTGGTCTTTATACCCAGAAGCCTCTGTAAACCAAAGTCATTAACCTTTATAACAGACCCATCAGTCTCGAAGGGAAATATCCTCCGTTTCTCCTCAATCTCTCTAGTGACATTAATAACTTTATTAATCCCTTTTGTAAGCTTCACAACTGCAGGGATAGGAAATCTTGCCTTTTCAAGCCATTTGATGAATTCCCACTGATTTTTGAACTCCATTCCCTTAACCGCTCCTATTCCATAACACGCGAGATGGAGTTTCCGTGCGGCTGTAATCGAAGGGTCGAGCTGCCTCACCGAGCCAGCTGCAGCATTCCTCGGATTCGCAAAGAGTGGCTCGCCTTTTTTTCCCCTCTCCCTGTTTAGTGCCTCGAACTCATCAATATCCATATAAATCTCACCACGAATATCAAACTCCTCGGGCATCTCACGGACATCTTCTATCTTCAATGGTACAGACTTTATTGTTTTGATATTCTGAGTAACATCCTCACCCTCATAACCATCACCCCTTGTGGAGGCCCTATATAGAAGTCCATTCCTGTATGTCAGTTCAATTGCAAGGCCATCATACTTTGGCTCAACTGTATATTCTATCTCCTCTTCAGACCTGAGGAACCTCTTCACCCTCACATCAAACTCCTTCACCTCATCGTGTGAAAAGGCATTATCGAGTGATAGCATGGGTTCGGTATGCCTCACCTTCTCAAACTTATCAAGAGGAGGGGCTCCGACTCGCTGGGTTGGAGAGTCAGACAGGATATAATTATACTTATCTTCGAGCTCCTTCAGGCGAAGATAAAGTCGGTCATACTCTTCATCTGAAATAACAGGTGAGTCCAGCACATAGTAACGATAGCAATGGTAATTAAGCTCTTTAACAAGCCTCTCTATCTCTTGCTTAATATCCTTAGGAATCTTGTCAGACATAAAGACCCTTCTTCCCCTCTATTATTTCAAGGAGGAACATCAGTGCTAAAAGAGAAGCTTCTTCTTTATTTTCCTCTCTATCCCCGGTTAAACTCAGCTCTCTCGAAAAAGTCTGCCCTTCTGTGCTTACTGCTATATAAATGAGGCCCTTATCTTTGCCCTCAAGTACATCAGGTCCGAGGTTGCCTGTAGTCGAAAGGGAGTAGTCTGTTCCCGTCAGTGGCCTTACCTTCTCAGCCATCTCCCTCGCAGTCTCTTCACATACTACCCCGTGTCGGGAAATGATTTCAGGGGAAACACCGATAATGCCCTTTTTAGATTCGATGGAGTAAGATACTACTCCTGCTTCAAAAAAGTTGCTCGCTCCTGGAAGGCTTGTAAGATAGTGACTTATAAGCCCACCGGTACATGATTCGGCTACTGAAAGGGTTAAGCCCTTCCCCCTGAACAGTTCATGCACCCTATGGATGACCTCTAAAATCTTTTCGTCCATATTATTCCTCTTTAACCAGAATATAATTTGCTATCTCTGTATTTGACATTACAGCATAGCCTCTTCTTGATATAGCTATGATACCTACTATGATTTCAGGTGGGAACATGTTGACGCCTTTTTCGCAAGCAGTTTTGACATCCTCGCCATTGAATATCATATCATACACGGTTTTCGCCAACATCCTTTTTATAATCTCTTCGCCCACCCCTGTGATCACCACTGCACATGCGGAACCTGCATAAAATCCGCAACCTACTATTGGGCTGTCGCCTACTCTTCCCAACATCATGGGTGAAGAACCACCTGTTGAATTTGCCACTGCGAGCTTACCATCCTTATCTATTGCGACAGCTCCAATAGTGTCACGTGAGAATTTTCCCTTCCCACTTTTAACCCCTCTGTATCCCCCCTTACTAAGGGGGGAATTAAAGGGGGGTGACAGGGGATTATTTTCATTGCCCTTTATGCCACTATCGGACTTATTTGTTTTACATGAAAAGACATCTTTATAAGATACATCATCAAAATTCCATAAGGATTCAACATCATAACCTTGCCAGCGTGGATTCAGTTCACTTAATCTATTTTCTTTTATAAGTTGCCTCACTCTTTCATATTGCTTTAGGGCCTTCTGTGAAACCTGATGAAAAGGCGCAAAACCACGTCTTTTTGCGAATGCAGTTGCACCCTGTCCTGTGAGTGCAACATGAGGGGTTTCCATCACAGCCCGAGCTACCAATATCGGATTCTTCACGTCTCTTATAGCAATAACTATTCCGATATTACCTCTCGAATCCATGACTGCGGCGTCCATTTCTATTGTTTTACCGTCCATACGCAATACAGAGCCACTTCCTGCATTAAATCTATCATCATCTTCAAGGACACGGGCTGCTTCAACTACCGCATCTAATGCACTTCTGCCGGCTTCAAGGAGATTAAATGCTGACTCACAGGCAGCTTTGCACCCGTCTGTGAAATGAGCAGACGACCCTGCACCACCATGCACTACCACACCAAATAGTATCATGACATAATATTATACTTGTTTGTATTTCAAACCGCATAATTATAAAAGGTAGGTCATTAGTGTCCAAAATATGAGATTGCTTCCCCCGAAGCAAGTTCGGGGTCGCAATGACAAATTGAGTAATAAGGCCAGTTTTCTGTCATTGCGAGGAGTCCCGAATGCTTTCGGGGGACGACGTGGCAATCTCAATTAGAAAATTCAATAAAATCAATACATTTATATGCTATTTTGGACGAGTATGAAGATAGGTATATAGTTAAAACTGAGGTACTGTTAAATGTTAAAATTGTTTATAAAGAAAGGGTCATATTTTGAAAAACAGATGAACCTTGATATCGTATTACATAGAGGTAGCAGTGACAAGCCTGCTATTATATTTATACACGGCCTTGGCATGGATAAGGATATATGGGTAAATCCATCCAGATCCCGTATTCTTGGTGGAATGTTTCCTTTAAAGATTTTACTGAGTAAACCCCGCACCACAGGGTTATCCAGCACAGAAATTGTGCATGGTTTACACCCATGGCTTTCTGTGGTGCAGAGTAAAAGACCTTCTAATACTATTCAGACCCTTTTTGATGATCTCAGGCTTAAAGGGCACACCGTAATCACATGGAGCCAGGAAAGGCCTGCCGGCCCTATAGATTCTGTAATCCCAGAATTAAAAGAGGTTATAAGAATTGTGAACAAACTAACAAAGGCTGGCATTATACTCATCGGCCACAGCAGGGGAGGGCTTGTTGGAAGAAAGTATCTCATGAAAGGAGATAAGTCAATACGAGGTCTTATAACAATCTCTACTCCTCATAAAGGAAGCTCTGTAGCTAAGGTTGCCAGTTATTTATCTCCCCTTGTCTCTATAATAGACCCTTTTTTTCATGGGGGAGATAAGGGAACACTTTCCTCTGCAATAAAGCGAATTTTTGATTTTTTTAAAAGCAGGGCCCTTAAAGAGCTTCTTCCTGACTCGCACTTTTTTAAGTCTATGAAAGACGGGCCATTTGATTGGATATATTATGTCTCTGCCGGAGGCACAGATCCTACGCTTTTCAGTCTTTACAACTTCTCTATACCTGATATTTTCGAGAAGGTAATCCCTGAAAGTCTTTATCCTGAAGAATTGAAAAAGGGTAAGGGAGATGGTTTGGTATCTGCTGAGAGTTCAAGGATTCCGTGGTGTAATGAGCATTACAATTTCAGCCTTAACCATGCACAGATATTGTTTGATGAGTCTGTGAGGGATATTCTTGTTAAGGCAATAGAGAGAATGAGTTAATCAGTGGTAGATGCTGTCAATTTGAAGGTAATGGGTATGACGATTTCTCCTTTGACCTCTGGGAAAGGCGAAGCCTTTCTCAGCATCTTCGGGACCTCCTCATCAAGGATCTGATAACCTGAGCTCTTTATTATCTTTATATCTTGTGGCGAGCCTTTTTTATCTATTTTGAAACTGACCAGTACCTGCGTTTCGGGTGAGTAGGCATAAAAGGTGGTTTCTAAAGTTAAGAGAGCCTGTATTCATGCGGGTTTACATAAAGACCCCAATATTTTTCCTCCAAATGTTGTAGGCACACGATTAATAAT
>JBFMAM010000079.1:0-6958 GCA_040755805.1 Nitrospirota bacterium | reverse complement strand
CCTCTGTACTCTTGATTGCATCTTTCCAAACCTTGTCTATCTCACTTTTATGCTCATAATAATATGAAAGGGCGTCATGAACCTGTGAGAGATTAAGATGCGGAAATGCAACTATAATATCTTCAGGCGACATCCCCATAATCTCATATCTAACGGCTATATCCAGAACACGAATACTTGTCCCGTAAATAATAGGCTCGCCGCCTCGTATTTTTTTATCTGATGTAATATAAGGATGTCGGACTTGTTTAGTTAGCGTAGACATATATAATACCCCCTTTAGTTGTTTTTCTATTCTATATCAAATTATCCACCTTTTCTACAAAGGAATAAATACTACCTCACTCTTCCCGCTTCCTGTTGATGCTCTGAGGATAAAAATTTACCCCTCACCCCTTCGACAAGCTCAGGGCAGGCTCTATCCATCTCCCACAAGGGGCGAGGGAATTTTATTGATTTGTAATATCCTTGTATATCCCTCTTCTCCACCCATTAAAAAAGTCCTGAAGCTCCTTCATCATGCAAGGCTTCACCAACAGGAGCATTTCTGGGGAATCAGCAAAAAATTCGTTAATCCTTTCAAAGGCGACACCAAGCCAATAGATGTCTAAACCGGGATCCTTTATCTTCGCCTTATCTATAAGCTCAGCTTGTGTAAGTTTTTCTCTTACCAGAAAGTAGACATCTATAAAATCTCTCAAGGTTGCTCTTCCGAAGAGTGTGAGAAGTTTATTCGTTGCAATATCGATAAGGCTATCAATTTTTAACCCTGGAAATTCTGTGGACTCCTTAGGATGTTCGAACCTGAAGGGCGAATCAAGAGCAATATGCATAATCGTTGATTCATCGTAAAAGTTTACGAACAGTTCAACAAATGAACGAAAACCCCTTTCCCGTTTTACATTGAAGCCTTTTCCCCTTAATGTTTCTTCCATTTTGAAACTAAAGGGAAGGATCAGTTCTTCCGTAGTTGTGAAAAAATCGAGGTCGTTGCTTTTTCTGTGACCAAGGTAAAAGGCAGATAATGCTGTACCGCCAGTTAGATAAAAGGCGTCAATATCAGGTAGGTCTTTAAGGAGAATAAGTATCTTTTTCTGGATGCTCTCCAGTATCTCCAAGTCCATCCTCCCAGAACATCCGAACCTCTTTAGGCAAAAACTTTTTTATACGTCTAAAGGATTCCCTGAATGCCTCAGGTGTAAGTATCCTTATCATTTTTTTTATATCCCCTGTCTTACCATGTGAAAGGACCTGTTGGACATACATGTCTCTATGGGATAGATTTTCGAGGTCAATCTCAGTCCCTTCCTTGAGATACCAGAAAAGTCTTTTATCGGCTACAGTCTTCATTACAAACCATTATATCACAATATCTATTGTATCCTGTACCACCCATTCCCAAACACTGCATCCTCACCTACATGCACATATTCACCGAGAACAATCAGAGGCAGAAATTCAGTTAAATCTCCCTCAAAGGTAATCTGACCAAGGAATCCGCTCTGGTCATGCTGGATAGGTTGCGTCTTACTTTTGCGTTTTAACTCTATCCATCTGAGATTCAGCTCTTTCGTCTTTATAGCCATTGCCCTTTCTGCAATACCCTTGAAATCCACATCTATTGGGCCTCCACAATAGGTAACTGAAAGGGCATTAATTCTATCTCTCAGTCTCCTTATGATGTGATGGAATTCGGGAACCCTGACAACTTCACTCCTTCCCTTTTCTCCTGTAGGATTATATCTTATCCTTGTTGGTGTGAGAAACCATAATGTTATTATCTTCTTCTTGTCCATTTTTTCAGCATGCTCAAGTATTTCGCTGCCTGTTATTGTTCGCTGAATATTTTTGACAGTATTAGTACCGGCGTCATAGAGGGATTCTGAAATCCCTTCTTTCAAAACGCTCAAATCTTTTAGATTAAACCTTCCCCTGTTCAGACCTATCCCAAACTTTCCAAGTTCTATCAGAGGCACTATCACATATGGGAGGTAATTTATCCTGTCCCCTATCAGAACCATATCAAAGGAAAAGAGTTTATCAGATGAATACACTGTCTCTTTTTCGAGCGGTGGTTTCAGGACAAAGCCACGGGGCACGTTGCGTAATCTCTTTGCCGGATTGATGCCTATAGGATTAAATATCAAAGCATAAGCGCATTTCTCTTTCAACATGCATCCACTGCATTCTGAGTCTTTAGTAACACACACAAGTCTTTTCAAAGATGAGCCAAAAGCTCCTCTCAAAACATTTCCCTTATTGAATGCAGGCATCTTTAGAATCTTCTCGGGAACAAGGGTAAATCTGTAATGAGCGAGTTTAAAATCTTTAAACATAAACAGCTTTCACTATTTTTGATGTTATAAAACTGCTTACCCCATATTACCAATCGTTTGATAGGTCGAGGATTTTAACTGTAGCAAAATTGTAGCAGAATGTACAGAAAATACAGAAAATATGGAATACAATTTATGGTTAAAAATCAATAAGTTAGCTTAACACTCAGGCCAGAGGCCGATTTACAAAATTAATGAAAATCGAATTTTAAGTCCCTTGCGTCTACCAATTCCGCCACTCCGGCTGATAATGCATTAAAAGAAAACCACAGAGGTTGTCTATTTTTTCTTAAGCTTCTTGATAAAGTCAGAAACAGGGATTGCCGCAAGGGTAAGAAGCTGTACAGACCCCCTCGAACCGAGCTCAACAGACATTTTCATCACGGCTTCATTATCCGGGGCCTCGATAATATTCACGAAATCATATGGCCCGAGGATTGCATACTGTTCTTTCACCTTTACGCCCATCTTTTCGAGCTCCTTATCCACCTCGAGAATCCTTTCAGGATTCTCCTTAATCGTCTTCCTTCCCTTATCTGTTAGTGAACTTAATACAATAAAATAAGCCATTTTCCCTCCTTTCTATATATAACATTATATAATATATATAACATTTTATTTCACCCCACCCTTACTCTCCTAAAAACTTCCCCTTCCTTGGCGGAAGGGGCTTACATCTCTCTTTAATTCATTTACAAGCACATCTTGGCCTTGTGCACAGAAGTACCAGCTTTCTTGCATCAAGGGCAGTGATCTTACCATCTCCATCAAGGTCGCAATCAGGACAATTACTTGCTGGCTTATTCCTGTAAAGAAGGAGAATATTCAGGTCATTCTTATCTACGTCACAATCATCATCTAAATCCCCCCGGACATTACACTCTGAGACAACAGTCACTGCCACGTTATCAAAATCAACATCTTGACCATCACTTACCATAAGCTCTAAGACATAAGTTTCAGCTACATCGGGTATGAAGGATGGATATGGAGTATTTGAGCCTGCGATGTCCTCATTTCTAATTTGACTTCCAGTAGGTAAAGACACAAACTTCCAGCTAAAAGTAAGCGCACTAGGGCCATTATCAGGGTCATTGCTTGTTGAGCCATTTAAGACAGCCGTTTCACCCAGATAAATGGTAATATCATCACCGGCATTAGCGTTAGGCGGAACATTGGGGGTTTTAGATATAATTACTACATCATCATTAGATGTAAGGTCACCATCACCTACTACCAATCTTAATACGTAAGAGCCATCCACATCTGTAATGAAGCTGGCATTAGCGTGATTTCTACCTATGATATCATCATCAGTTAGTCCGCTTCCTTGAGGAAGCTCAGCAAAACTCCACAGATAAGATAATACCTGAGGTCCTTTATCAGGATCATTGCTTCCACTGCCGTCAAGCTGAACCAGAGTCCCCGTAAATACATTCTGGTCAGGTCCTGCATTGGCATTTGGTGCTACATTAGGTGTAGTAGCAATGATTACAACCTCGTCGGGAGTACTATCAAGTTCTCCATCGTTAACAATTAGTTTCAGACTGTATCTTCCATCTACATCAGGTGTAAACGTAGGCTTAACGCTGGTCACATCAGAAAGGGATGTATCAGTGATATTGCTACCAGAAGGAACCTCTAAGAATGACCAGAGAAAAGTTATCATAGCCCCCTCCGGATCGTAGCTTTCACTACCATTCAAAGTGACAAGTTCTCCGGTAATAACATTTTGATCAGGCCCTGCATTAGCTACAGGAGGCATAAGGTCAATTGTAATAGTTGTTGATACAGGGGAACTTGTATTTACAGCCTTATCACTCGCCCTGAAACTAATTATATGCATCCCTACATCAGAAACTGTTGGAGTCCATGTTGTTTTATATATCCCTCTGGAAATATCTGAAATAGGAAGTAAATTCCATTGACCGTCATCCATTTGATACTCTACTTTATCAACGCCTGATGCATCATCTAAGACAAGGGCTGCTATCTCTACAGATGAACTGAATTGACTACCTGAAACAGGTGAAATAATTGAAACTACAGGCGGAGTACCATCTCTTACGGTAAAGGAGATACTTGCTATATTTTTCTGATTCCCCTGACACATATATTGCAATCCCATAGTATAGGTCTTTAGCTTATAGCCCAGAGTAGAGAATACAAACTGACCGTTACGCATAGTATTCACACCAAAGTCGATCGTCTCTTCTTTAGTATCCATAAGATCTTGTGTTTCAGGATCTATAACTGAAACCTTTACGGTAAGGCCTATCGCATCAGCATTCCCAATATTCTGGATGGTATAACTCGCCCGCACTGTATTACCGAGGATAACAACTGACGGTGTAACGGTTATATTACCTGTAATGATTATAGTCTCATCAATTTTGAAAGGTACTGACTTGCTGGAGACCATCTTACTGTCAAGGTATATTTCAAGAATAACACTGTAGTCGCCAGATAGATTAAGTCCTGTATTCCATATCGAACTCAAGGCAGTAGTTACACCGGGGAGAAGATTTGTTATATTCCTGTCCTCTATAAATAGCCCCTTATCTACCCCATCCACTATTCTTACCTTTAGATTCAGTTCAGGGATAACATAATTTCTCCCATTATTCCTTACATTAAAGTTTACAAACATATCCTCATTAGAACCGTAATTGGTTTTGTCTATCACTAAGGTAGATTCTATATCTATGTCAGGCAATATTGTAAATGGAGTAATATTTTCGGTTAAGATATCCGGTGGATTTTTAAGTAGTGTATGAACCCTGTAGGAACCTGCATACGTAGAACCGGTATTCCAGAGAAGGCTATAATTTTGTTCAGAGGCATAAGAGAGATGGGTTCTTATCGTATTCAGTAAGGTTACTACGTAACCATTTCCATCCTCAATCCATACCTCCATAACAACATCCCTTTCGGGACCGCTGTTCCTGAGATTGATATTTATATTCACATCCTGATTGCCCTTATATTCGTTGGAATTGAGGATTGTGTCCATAGCTATTCCTTCTGTGTCTGCAACATAGAATTCTTTTTCTGCATAGTTGTTTGTCTCAAATACCTCGGAAACCTTATCTTCAGGGTCTATAACAACAATGACTGTATTCGTACCTGCTTTGCCTGTGCTATCCCATGAAATAGGCATTACCTCTCCTGAGTCTGCTGCGATGTATGGAATCTTTTCTGATTTTAATAGCTCAAGGTTACCAGAAGAATCCCAGAGATAAATATCCACATCCACATCCCTGACCTCGACCTGCCCTTTATTCCAGACAACTACATTTATTGCCAATTCCTCTCCTGCCATCGGATATGGCGGATAGATGAGGATGTCATCCATTGTTGTCTCCATGTCAGGCATCAGGCTCGTGTCAAATACAACAGAGATTTCCTCAGATGGAAGGCTTAAATTGCCTGATGAATCAATGGCCGTAGTATGGAATATATTCTCTCCAGAGTTTAATTCTACATCTTTAAAGCAAAAATGACCCTTGAGATACACGATATTCAATATATTCTGATCTATAAAGGTGATACCCCCTGATCTTGCCCATGAGAGATAGTTCAGGTTGTGTAACCCCTGCTGTATTAATCGCTCTTGATTCTGTTCAGAAGATGTAACCCATATCGAATTGCTCCACTCACTCTCTCTTTTTGCAAAAGCAATAGTCAGACCATCAGGGGACCACATAGGGTTAAATTCATCCCTTGGAGAATCTGTGATTTGAATCTGGTTCTGTGTATTAATATCAAGCACAAATATGTCAGCATTACCATTCCTGCTGGATACATAAACAAGCCCCTTGCTGTCAGGGGACCAGTCAAGGGAATAACTGTCTGTCTGAACATCAACCTGAATGGTCTCTCCATTGAGAATGTCAACGATATAAAGGTACTGATATTCGAAGTATGCGAGTCTTCTGCCATCAGGTGAAAGTTTTGAATTAGATGGATACCCATTATGCGTTACCTGGACAATAGAGCCCGAGGCAAGGTTCTTGACCCATGCTGCCTGAGAACCTCCTCTATTGCTTATGAAGGCAAACTTTCCTCCATCAGATGACCACGATGGGCTACTTTCATATGCGGTTATATCATCAGTTAAAAGGGCGCTACTGCCAGTTTCTATATTGTATATGCCGATACGGTCATTCCAGTTACTATCCATAAATATATAGGCGAGCCTTCTTCCGTCAGGAGACCAAAGAGGAGAAGTTCCCTGCTGGATTATCTGAGTTATATTGCCTGTAGTTAGAGTCTTCAACCATATAGAGCCATTATATGAATATGCCAGAATCTTCTCATCAGGAGATAGGGATGCCCCCTCTCCGCTGTAATCTAAGGTTATGCTCTGAATAACGTCATTCTCTAATGCAGTGGTTTTACTCACAGGGAGTCCATCCCTGAATAGCTCGACAGTAGATCCTAACTCTGCTGTACCCGATGTGTCGGTCCTTGCCTCATATAAAACAACAGGTTTCCCTGCTACTGTCGGATAGAATATGACAGGCTTTGCGGGAGGAGTATCGTCTGATGCATCGCCTGTTGCTTCATTTGACGGCAGGCTCTCAATCCCTAAGGTATCTACTGCCATGACCCTGTAGGTA
>JBFMAM010000078.1:0-6965 GCA_040755805.1 Nitrospirota bacterium | reverse complement strand
CGGCCTCTGATATTCCTATATGGAGAGGATAGTCGTATCTTTCAGAGAATAATTTGTATGCCTCGACTGTCTTCAGCACTTCTGATGCCTTTAGTGATACCTTAATATTTGTAAAATTAAGTTCTTCGAGTATCCGTATATGTCTCCCTGCACTCTCAACAAGGGCCTCGGGGTTTGGATGACTATATCTCTTGAGGAGTTCTTTCTCGAGCGAGCCAGCATTTACTCCTACCCGTATAGGTATTCCCTTTTCCATGGCAGCAGTAACGACCTCTTTTATCTTCCACCTTGCACCTATATTACCTGGGTTTATCCTAAGACCTTCAACCCCCTGTTCTATTGCCTCAAGTGCGAGCCTCCAGTTAAAGTGGATGTCAGCTATCATCGGTATATTGATAGATTTCTTTATCTTACCGAGCGCCTTTGCTGCATTCATATCAGGCACTGCAAGCCTTATTATTTCGCAGCCTGATGCCTCGAGGGATTTAATCTGCTTTACTGTTGAGCTCACATCCACTGTCTCTGTCTTTGTCATGGACTGGACCACGATCGGATTTCCGCCTCCAATAGGCACCTTACCTATATAAATCACCCTGGTCTTTTTACGAGCTTCCATTCACTTTTATGCCTTTTTTAGTCTTCTCAATATCCTCTATCTCTATCTCTTTCTCCATCTGTTTCTTTTCTCTATATGACTCCACTGCCGATAGGTGTTCTTCTGGTGTAACAGAGAAACTGTGAGTGCCATCATTATTTGACACAAAATAGATATAAGAGACCTTTGCAGGATAGAGTGCTGCAATAATTGATTTGATGCCAGGAGAAGCGATAGGCCCCGGTGGAAGACCCTTAATGACATACGTGTTGTATTGGGTTTTTCTTCGCAGATCTTTTTCTGTTATTTTTTCGCTGAAGCTTTTTATCCCATAAATAGAGGTAGGATCTGCCTGAAGTGGCATCCCCTTTCTGAGCCTGTTATGGTATACAGCAGAGATTAAAGGCCTCTCCGCATCTGTTATAGCCTCCTTCTCGATGATAGATGCGAGGGTTAGTATTTCTCTTTCTGAGAGCCTGAGCTCTGATGTCCTTATTCTCAGCTCACCAGAATATTTTTCACGCATCCTGTTTATCATCATACCTACCGCATCTACATGGTTCATGCCCTTCGGGATTTTATATGTATCAGGGAAGAGATAGCCTTCAAATGTCGGGGCATCAACATTGTATAAAGAGAGAAATTTTTTATCTGCTGCAAGCTGCATGAACCCCTCTTTATTAATAATACCTTTTTCTGAAAGTTTTTCTGCTATTTCTCTGAGTGAATCTCCTTCAACTACTGTTATCTCATATTCTATTATCTGTCCTTTCTTCAGCATTTTGAAAATGTCGAGGGGGCTCATTGAGCCATAGATAGAGTAGTATCCAGCCCTTATCTTTCTATCCAAACCACTTATTCTGCCAATAAATAGAAAGAGGGTTTTATCTCGCGTAAGTCTTTCTTTCGAAAGGATTTCAAGCACCTGCCTGAAAGTAGCACCCTTTGGTATTTCAATCTCTCTATTTTTTTTATTGTCGATCGGAAGTGGAATCAGAAGCTCAACGGTCATATAGCTCCAACACAATAAGATAATGCCTACTAAGATAAAGATGATATTTCTTTTCACCTGAAAATACCTCAAATCCCCCCTCACCCCCCTTTTCTAAAGGGGGGCGTAGGGGGATTACTAATTTTCATTATTCTTTGTATCTTTTAAGACATGACCGTTTCATGGTTTTAGAATGACAGAGTTAACAATCAGTAGTCAAATTTATAAGTGTAAACCCACACATCAATGTATTGGTGTGGGGTAAAATATTAGGGGCGTCCTTAAGGACGCCCCTAATATCGGCTAATGACTTACGACTATTGACCGCCTTTTAATACATCTCTCCTCCCATGCCACCTGGCATCTTCGGAGCCTTTTCTTCCTCTGGAATCTCTGTGACCATCACGGAGGTAGTCAGCATCAGTGCTGCAACTGATGAAGCATTCTGGAGTGCATATCTTGTGACCTTAGTGGGGTCAATAATGCCTCTCTTCATCATGTCCACATATTCCTCTTTGTCTGCATCAAACCCATAGTTGGTATCTTTTGCGTGTTTTACTTTTTCAACTACTACCGAACCCTCGAGGCCTGCATTATTGACTATCTGTTTGATCGGCTCTTCAAGCGCCTTTTTTACGATCTCAACACCAACCTGCTGGTCACCCTCGAGTTTGAGATTTTTGAGTGCAGGTAGACATCTGAGAAATGCAACACCACCACCGGGTACGATACCTTCTTCAACAGCCGCCCTTGTTGCGTTAAGTGCATCTTCAACCCTTGCCTTTCTCTCCTTCATCTCTGTTTCTGTAGCTGCACCAACATTTATCACCGCAACACCACCAACGAGCTTTGCAAGACGTTCCTGAAGCTTTTCCCTGTCATAATCTGAGGTTGTCTCCTCTATCTGTGTCTTAATCTGCTTGACCCTTCCCTGAATCTTTGTATAGTCTCCTGCCCCCTCAACAATAGTCGTATTCTCTTTGTCTACAGTAATCTTCTTTGCCCTTCCGAGGTCAGAGAGCTTTATATTTTCAAGCTTTATGCCGAGGTCTTCTGATATCATTGTGCCGCCTGTAAGGACTGCAATGTCCTCGAGCATTGCCTTTCGCCTTTCGCCAAAACCTGGTGCCTTTACAGCACATACCTGAAGTGTCCCACGGAGTTTATTCACAACAAGTGTAGCAAGGGCTTCACCCTCAACCTCCTCTGCAATGATCAGTAAAGGCCTTCCCATCTTTGCAATCTGCTCGAGTATCGGGAGGAGATCCTTCATACTCGATATCTTCTTCTCATGGATGAGAATAAATGCATCCTCCAACGTGCATTCCATCCTTTCAGGATCTGTTATGAAATATGGAGATATATAGCCCCTGTCAAACTGCATACCCTCAACAACATCGAGTGTTGTAGCCATGCTCTTTGCTTCTTCGACCGTGATTACTCCGTCTTTACCCACTTTGTCCATCGCCTCTGCAATGAGTTCTCCAATGGATGCGTCATTGTTTGCTGAGATTGTGCCGACCTGAGCAATCTCCTTTTTCTCCTGAACAGGTTTGCTGAGCTTCTTGAGCTCCTCGACAACTAGTTCTACGGCCTTCTCAATCCCCCTCTTAAGGTCCATCGGGTTTGTACCAGCAGCAACATTCTTAATCCCTTCCCTGTAAACAGCATGTGCAAGGACAGTTGCTGTTGTGGTCCCATCACCTGCTACATCAGATGTCTTTGATGCAACCTCCCTGACAAGCTGGGCGCCCATATTCTCATACGGGTCTTTGAGCTCTATCTCCTTTGCTACTGTGACACCATCCTTTGTTATCGTAGGCGCACCAAATTTCTTATCGAGAATTGCATTCCTTCCCCTTGGGCCAAGTGTCGCCTTTACTGCATCAGTAAGCAGACTTACCCCTTTTAGTATAGAGTTTCTTGCTACCTCGTCAAAAATAAGCTGTTTAGCCGCCATTTGTTAAACCTCCTTATGCATTATAAAATTTTTTATCCTTCGATTATCCCCAAGATATCTTCTTCCCTGATTATAAGGTACTCTTCGTCGTCAATCTTAATCTTCGAGCCTGAGTACTTATCGAAAAGTATAGTATCCCCAACCTTAACCTCCATAGGTTGACGTTTACCGTCATCCGTAACCCTGCCAGGACCTACTGCTATTACTATACCCTTCTGAGGTTTTTCCTTCGCTGCATCGGGGATGTAAAGACCGCCTGCTGTCTTCTCCTCTTCTGAGGAAAACCTGACAAATACCCTATCTCTAAGTGGTTTGAACTTCATACGCATAACTCCTTTCTTTATATATGATTTTTGATTTTGTTAGCACTCAATGCCAGTGAGTGCTAATTATAATTGGCAACAGGCATATAAGGCAAGGGTTTCCAGGGATTAAAAAATACGTAAAAAACCCATATAATTTCTATTTTTAATAAAAATCTTTTATTTTATAATTTTTATTAGCAAAAGCTAAGTTTTTTTACAAGAAGGACCGTGCCGCATTTGGGGCATTTAAACCTTGAGACTTCGGTCGTGAGTCTTCCTTCATCAACCATAACTCTAATCTTGCACTTCGGGCATGTTACAACCACTGTTTAGCCCTCCTCGGCAGCCAGAGCCTTATTGTCAGGAGACCTATAAGGAACCCTCCTATATGGGCGAACCACGCAACCCCACCCTCCTTAATAAGCCCTGTGCTGATTAAGCCATTGACAAATTGTATAATAGCCCAGAATCCAATAACTACCATGGCAGGGATCTTTACAATCTGTACAAAGAAACCCAAGAATATTATCGTGTATACACCTGCCCGCGGGAAAAGGAGTAAGTACGCGCCAAGAATACCGGAGACAGCACCACTTGCCCCGATCATAGGTATTAGTGAATGTGGCTGTGTGATTGCATGGGCATATGCAGAAACGATTCCGCAGAAGGTATAAAAGATAACAAACCGTAAGTGACCTAATCTGTCTTCTATGTTGTTGCCGAATATCCAGAGGTAAAGCATATTACCTGCGAGGTGAAAAACTCCTCCATGCATGAACATGGCAGAAAAGATCGTTAGTATAGGATGTACCGGTTGGACTGTCTCGAGGGTTAGGATGTAATGAGGTATTGCACCGTATGCAGAGGCGATCCTTTCCGTACCCGACGGAGATGCAACCTGCCATAAAAATACAAATATATTGAGTGCAATAATACCTATTGTGAAAAAAGGGAATGTGCGTGTAGGATTATCGTCTTTATATGGAATCAATTGTCTTTACCTCTATACCATTTTTTTCCAAAAGCCCTGTAGTGACACCTTTACCAGCTCTTTTTTCACCAGAGACCCATACATATGTTACCCCGCATGATGGACTCCCATCTTTAAAGATAGCCTTTTTTATCCTGAACATGTCTACAATCCTGAGAACCTCCTCTGCACCTCTGATTAGATTCTCTGTATAATCAGTGCCATTTTCGTCCACCACAGCTCCTTGATCGCCTTCCATAAACTGGACAGGGGGTCTCGGTGTTGGAAGACCTCCGAGCTGCTCAGGGCAGACAGGGATGGCTTTACCTGATGACACAAGTTCAACAATTCTTCTGTCTTCGCTGTTTGTCCCATTATATCTTGTGTTAAAGCCTGCAAGACACGCACTAACGAGGAACATAACAAATTATAAGGGAAACCCCGTTAGAAAGTAAATTTGGACGGGGCTTTAAACCCTGCTTAAACTTACTGTTTATTTCACTCTGCCATAAACCCCGTAGGATGTTTATTATCCAACGGGGTAAATGGCAGGTCTTTCTAACGGGGTAAAGAAGCATTGGTGTCAAAAATAACCTGAAAAGGAGTATTATCAAATTTTATGGATAATACATTGAGCAAACAATCAAGGAGCCCTTAGTGCAGACAGAAATGTCATGAGCTGGTCAGGGATTATTTATCCAGAGGACTCCGTACGCCTAATATATTCTTTGAGGCGACATGGGTATAAATCATTGTGGTCTGGAGGTTCCGATGACCAAGCAACTCCTGAATCGTCCTGATGTCATATTCGTTCTCAAGCAAATGTGTCACAAAACTGTGCCTCAGCGTAAAGCCTCAAAGCTGTGTCGGCCTGCTTTACCTGCCAGTCCTCATGGCTTTTTGCCATGTGTGACAGATACTGCTTTTTCTGATCGCTGTTGATACGGGTCGTATCCGGAACATTCAGAAAGGAATAACAGTCTGCTGCCCATTTAACATAATAAGGCACATAATTTGATTTTATTGTTCCTTTACTTAAAAGATAGTCCCTGAATTTTTCAAGCATAACAAATTTCGGTAGTGCCCCTTCAATGGTTGATAAATAGCTATAAGTTATTGAAATCCAATGAATTATCGCAGGGGACTTTTAAAAATTAATTAAATCTTATAACTCCTTGATATGCAAAGCCATTTAGATGATATATCAACGGTTAAAGGGTCACTACCCAAATTTCTTATTTAGTATTATTATGTATAATACTTATAATAGGCACCATTCAACAAATTAATAAGTAAAATCTCTTGAAGAGTCTGTAATCGTATGGACTGACTATATGAAGTATAGAGCAGAATTAAGGGGATTTGAACTTTCAAAAATTGAAAATATATTACGGCATTCAGGAGAAAGGTACTTTGATACTGCAACTCGACGTTTAATTGTAGTAGGTAAGCATGATGATAGACTGGTTATAATTCCATATGAGAAACATGAGAATGAAATAATACCAGTCACAATTCATGCAACTACACGTCAGCAAATTAATTTTCGACTAAAAACGGGGAGGTTTATATATGAATAAAGCAAAAATGACATATTTTAAAGATGAAGACATCCTACATATAGTTATTTCCGACGAAAAAGAAGCCAACAGTATTGAATTAAGCCCAAATATTACGGCTGAGATGAATGAAAGAGGTGAATTGATAGGCATAGAGATATTAGAGGCGAGTTCTTTTATTCGAGATTCTATATTAGAATCATCTCAGGCTAAAATACTTGAATTAAAAAAAGCCGTATAACAATCAAATCCAGCGGACGGCGTGAAACGCCGCCGCTGATTTAGGTTGTTCCCTCCCTCGCTTCGCTCGGGGGAATGAGGCAGTTGAGCAGCGAACTCCTGTCTCCCTCGCTTCGCTCGGGAGAACCAGGAGTTCGAGACAGATGCCCCTTCGGGGCACTGCTCAACTGCCGCATTAGGTCAGAAAGAATGATTTGAAGTTTGCTCGCCGTCGTGATTATAATGAGGTATGGAAAAAATGAAACATTCATGCCGACAAATCGGCACAAAGGGGAATGAAAATTGAGCATAGTATATGCTTTCTTGTATATATTTTGGGTAAGGGATAACATAATCCAAAACAAT
>JBFMAM010000077.1:0-6978 GCA_040755805.1 Nitrospirota bacterium | reverse complement strand
AGGAAATGATGCCTTAGGTCAGCCAGTCCAGGATCACATTAGAAATGAAGTACTGGTTGAACTTATAAACAAGATATTGAGGCTTAATATCCCTTATCATACTGAAGAGGTATGCCTCATAGGTTCAGGTGATACCATGCTCAGGGTTCATGTCAACCCTGTTAAAGATACAAAAGGACTACTCATTGGATCAGTATCTCTGATCCATGACGTCGCGCCACTAAGTGCTATAGACAAGATCAAGTCTAATTTCTTAGCCATGGTTTCTCATCAATTAAAATCCTCATTAAGCTCTACTTTACTTCAAACATCTATCCTTTTGGATGGGATAGTGGGAGGGCTCAATGAGAAACAAAGAGATTTACTTCAAAAGGTCAAGGCCAAGACAAAGGGTATGACTGACTTGGTTAATGATATTCTGGATGTCTGCTTTATCGAAGAAGGAGGATATATCGCACAGATAGAATCCCTGAATCCATCTGAGATTTTACAGAGAACTATCGAGTTGATACAACCCCAGGCCCAGGACAAGGATATCGCCCTTCAGGTAACCGAGGAAGATCACCTTCCTTTAATTAGTGGTAATAAAAGCAGTATGGAGGCCATGTTTCTTAACCTTATCAGTAATGCCATTAAATATACTCCCTCAGGAGGGCAGGTTAGTATCGGGCTGAAAAAGGATGCACAATATATTCAGTTAAAGGTTTCCGATACCGGAATAGGCATTGGAGAGACGGATATTGTTCATATTTATGATAAATTCTACCGAGAAAGATCCGAAAGAACAAAACATATCAGCGGCACAGGCTTGGGTCTTTCCATTGTTAGAGGCGTTGTGGATGCCCACCGTGGCTCTATCTATGTAGAAAGTGAGGTAGGGAAGGGCACCACATTTACTGTTTTTCTTCCCATAGAGTATGGAATAAGAGCGAGGGATTAAAATTGATTATATTTGAACAAAAACCCTTTGAGGAAATTTTGGGATATTTAGCTAAAGATAAAAGTGTATTTCTTTTAAGGTGCAAGGGTTGTGCTAAGGTCAATCTGGCTGATGCTGAATCAGATCTTATAGATATGAAAGGAAAAATTGAGGAAAAGGGCATAGATATTACGGGATTCGCAATAAAAGCCCTTCTCTGCGTAAAGGCAAAGTCCGTACTCGAAGACCTAACTAAAACGATAGGAAATCCCTCATCTATTCTGGCCATGGCCTGCGGTTTAGGAGTCCAATCATTGGCTGAGGCCACAGATAGGGTAGTCCATCCTGCCTGCAATAGTTTTATAGATAAGGAGTCATTGGAGCGAGGTAAGAGAGAAGACCGATGCCGCACCTGCGGGGATTGTGTTTTAGAATTTACTGGAGGTATCTGCCCTTTAACTGTTTGTAGTAAAGGGCTATTAAATGGACCCTGCGGAGGAAGCTCAGGTGGTAAATGTGAGATATCGAGAGAGATTAACTGCGGATGGGTGCTTATCTTTGAAAGGATGAAAAGGCTGGGCCGCCTGGATGTGCTTATGTCATATCTAATGCCTAAGGATTATCGAAAGATGCAAAAAACGAGGATGGCTTGAAAATGGGCTTCAGAGAGGCATTAAATTCTAAAAAATTTGTGGTGACTGCAGAGATAGGACCTATTAAAGGTACTAATATACATGAAATAATGGAAGATGCAGAACTTATTAAAGGAAAGGTAGATGCCATTAATGTTACTGATCTTCAAAGTTCTGTCATGCGACTGGGCTCCATGGCAGTTTGCCATCTCCTGATAGATCGCGGAATTGATCCCGTCCTACAGCTTACATGCAGGGATAGAAACAGGTTAGCGTTACAATCGGATCTGTTAAGTGCCTGGGTCTTGGGTATCAGGAATGTGTTGGCCTTAACTGGAGATCATCCAACCTTGGGAGATCACCCTCAGGCAATGCCTGTTTTTGATTTAGATTCCGTGAGCCTATTAAGCGTAATAGGCAGGCTTAATGAGGGCTTTGATATGGTGGGAAACCAGCTCAAGGGTACTCCAGACTTCTTTCCCGGGGCAGTAGTAAATCCAGGAGCTGACACCGAGGCCGCACTTGAGATGCAGATCATCAAGATGGAAAAGAAGATCGAAGCAGGTGCAAGATTCTTTCAAACCCAGGGAATATTTGACTTAGACCTCTTCGAAAGATTCATGAAGCGAGTAGAGGGCTTTAAGACACCAGTCTTGGGTGGGGTTATCTTACTCAAGTCAGCCGGTATGGCCAGGTTTATGAATAAAAATGTGGCTGGAGTATTTGTTCCTGAGCCCATTATTAAAGAAATGGAAGAGACAAAGGATAAGGTCAAAACCAGCATCGAGATAGCTGCCCGGCTGATTAAGGGATTGAAGAATCTATGTGAGGGAGTACATATTATGGCTATTGGCTGGGAGAAAAGGATTCCCATGGTCCTGGAGAAAGTTGGATTATAAAAAATGCAAATTGTAAATTTCAAATTTAAAGTTTTCAATCTTCAATTTGAATTCTCTGTGCGCTCTATGGTTTAAAATCGGTCAGAGTAGATTATGCATAGGGTTTCAATCATTGGTGCTGGGGTTGTTGGGACTGCCATTGGTTATCTCCTGAAAGAGAGTGGCTACCACATTGTTGGCATCGCCAGCAGAACTCTAAAATCGGCTAAAAAGGCGAAAGAATTCATAGGGGAGGGGGATGTTTCGACAGACCTTGGGTCTACTGCTAAGAAAGCTGATATAGTCTTTATAACAACTTCGGACAATGCGATCGAGGATGTCTGCAATAGGGTGGCCTTAGAGGAAGGATTTAATCCTGGAGCCGTGGTATTTCACACATGTGGTGCTTTATCATCAGAGATTTTAAGGGCTGCAAGAAAGAATGGAGCGAGCATTGTCTCTTTACATCCTCTTCAGAGCCTAGCAAGTGTAAAAGAAGCGGTTAAAAACCTTCCAGGTTCTTACTTCTGTATAGAAGGAGATGAAACTGCACTTTCAGTTGCGAGGGAGATAGTTAAGGCCATTGACGGAAGGGAGTTTACTATAGAGGCAGATAAAAAGCCTTTATACCATGCAGGGGCATCGGTAGCATCGAATTTTCTTGTGGCCACAGTGAGGTTTGGATTAGAGCTCTTTGAGGCAGCAGGGATCGGCAGCCAGGATTCTCTTAATGCCCTTATGCCATTGATAAAGGGAACGGTAAAGAATATTGAGACCCTTGGGATACCTTCAGCACTTACAGGCCCTATTTCAAGGGGAGACACAGGGGTTATCGAGGATCACCTTAAGGCAATATCAAATGAGAGACCGTGGATGGTAAGACTCTACTCCGAGCTTGGAAGGTATACAGTTAAGGTAGCAACTGAGAAAGGGACAATAAAGGAGGATGAGGCTAAGAGGATAATTTCATTATTTGATAAATATGAACAAAAACTTAATTAACCACAGAGAACACAGAGAAATATAATGCAGAATCAGAAAACCAAAGATATTAGCCACAGGGTGTAAAGAGAAAGACAAATTCAATTTTTTAAGAATATATTAATTTTTTCTCTGTGTCCTCTGTGATCTCTGTGGTTATAATTTTTAAAGAAAGATAGGGTTAAAGTATAAATGAAAGTCCTTGTAGTTGACAGCGGAGGTCGGGGTCATGCCATTGCATGGCAGTTCAAGAACGACCCTGAAGTAAAGGAGGTAATCTGCGCCCCTGGAAATGCCGGTATTGCTCGAGAGATCAGGTGCGAAGGTACAAAGACGAATGAAGAGATTTTAGAACTGGCCAAGCGGGAAAAGGTTGACCTTGTCTTCATCGGTCCTGAAAGTCCACTGACAAACGGGATTGTTGATCTCTTTGTGGTGGAGAAGGTACCTGTTGTTGGACCAACTAAAAAGGCCAGCATCCTTGAAGGAAGCAAGGCCTATACAAAATTATTATGCAGAGAGATAGGTGTGCCAGTAGCAGAGTTCGAGATCTTTGATGCCCCTGAGGATGCTAAGGATTATATTGAATATGTGAAATACTCTGTTGTTGTGAAGGCTGATGGTTTAGCCCAAGGGAAAGGGTCAATCGTCTGTTCAGATAGTAAAGAGGCCTGCCAGGCAGTTGATCGGTTGATGGTAGAAAAAATATTTGATGTGGCAGGTCAGAAGGTGGTGATTGAAAAGAGACTCTATGGTATAGAGCTCTCTTTTTTCGTCTTCACTGATGGGGGGGCGATAGCACCAATGCCGGTTGCTCAGGATTATAAAAGGGCCTATGATAATGATGAGGGGCTGAATACCGGGGGGATGGGTGCTTATTCTCCTCACCGCCTTGAAGGAGAAAAACTCACAAGTCTGGTCTGTGAAAAAGTTGCTCTGCCTTTGATCAGGGGATTTGCAGAAAAGGAGGGTGTTCCATATAGAGGAATACTTTACTTAGGTTTGATGCTGGTTGAAGAAACCCCATATCTATTAGAGGCAAATGTCCGCCTCGGTGACCCTGAGGCTGAAGTAATCCTTCCTCGCTTGAAGACTCCACTTAGTGATATAAGTTTTCAGATTATCAATGGGGTTCTGAGTGAAAAGAAGGTAGAGTGGAGCCCTGATTATTTCTGTGATGTAGTGGCTGCCGTAGGGAGGACACGACAGATAAAGCATGGAAAGAGTAAGGGCTGGTATCACGGTTATCCCGGCCGCTATGGCAAGGGCTATCCCATTTCGGGAATTGAAAAAATTCAAAATCCTAATTGTAAGATATTTTTTGCAGGCGTGAGTAATTCAAAGGAGAAAGGTCTGGTTACTGATGGAGGTAGGGTTCTTCATGTAGTTGGCAGGGGTAAGACCCTGCATGAGGCAAGGGATATTGCTTATAGAGGTATAGAACAAATCCATTTTGAAGGGATTCGATACAGAAGAGATATCGGGAAAGAATAACCAATAACCAAATCACAAATTCCAAACGCAAATGAAACTGGCTTTAACCGGATAAAGAGGTAACAAGTTGCTGTGAGAAAGAAGAAAAAAGGCTTTATAGATACCCGGAAATGGTACAGGTATCAGTTTTTTGGTACCGCCACGGTTACAGTCTTAAACGACAAGACTGTTGTAGATGCATCCATAGCCAATATCTCGTTTTCAGGGATAGGGTTATATTCGAGCACTCCTATAGGTAAGGGCAAAAAGGTAAAGATAAATATCTCTTTCATGGATAGGGCTGGTAAAGTACAGGAAGATACTACTGTAGGTAAAGTTGATTGGCAGTTGAAATTTAAAAATACCTATCTTATAGGTATTATTTTTGATGAGGAGCTGAACATAATCAATCAGCCTATGCTTTTAGAACATCTTATATGGCTTATTAATACATACAATTGGCCTCAACCCTATAAAGACAAAAGGATTTCGATGTTATAACGGATTGCGCACAGGCGACGTTGCAAACTGGCGGAAGACTTGCCCACGCAAGGTTCATGACAGTCCGCAACTGATTAAAGTCTAAAAAACGCCTGTGCGATTGTTATGACCCTACTACTACTTTTTCCACTTTGAAAACCCTTAAAGCGTGACTAAAAATTTCCCTTGACAAGCAATTTTTATGAGGGTATATTCTGGGCAATTTTGCGGTGGACTATGACTGAAATTGTAAGGGGGATAAGTGAAAAGCGCCCAATTTTATTTCTTAGTTTAATCCTCCTTGTATTTATTTCCTGCTCCCCTTTATTCACCGAGGCATCTGATACCTTTCTTGAAAAAGACCTTCAGAGGGGTCTTGAACAAAGTAAGGCCATTATTGATAAGGCAAGCGAGAAACTAAAAACAGGTAATACAATAACCGATGAACTAATCCAGTTAAAAACCATTGCAGAGGATATAAAGGCATCCCATCTGTTACTTCAGGAGAGGTTCAGGTTAAGGGAGGAAGCATTACAAGCCCTTGGGACAAAGGTGCTGGAAAGGCATAGAATCATGTCAGAGGGCTACAGGAAAGCTCTTGAGGAATATTTAAGTCTTGTAGACAGCCTTCCGTCTGAAAGTAGTCAGCAAACAGTAGACAGCATACAGCAAATAATAAGTAATCTCCAAACACTTCTTGAAAGGATCCTTCCTAAAAAGAAGAGACCAATATTAGGAAGCCTTCCATATAAGAACTTAAACTATCCACCAAAAGAACCCAATCCAGATCCTCCGATAAAACCTGCATACAAAGGCGGAAATAAAGTAGTCAGTCCTGATGATTTAAAAAGCACCACTGAAGCTCCGATCTCACGGGAAATAGCAACCCTTGCCCAGTCATTGAACTGGAATCCTGTTTCAATATATGAATATGTAAAGAACAATATAGAGACAGAATGGTACTGGGGATGTATGAAAGGGGCAGAGGAGACATTGAGGCAGAAAAGTGGGAATGATTGTGATCAGGCATCATTGCTTATAGCGCTACTCAGGGCATCTGGATTTCCATCGAGATATGTAAGGGGCACAATTGAGTTTTTTGCAGGAAGGGATATCCCCATAGAGAAGGTAAAGAACCTCACAGGCATAGATGACCCGTGGAAGATAGCGGAATTTTTCCAGAAGGTAGGGATACCATATAAGCCTGTAATTGCAGGTGGAAAGATAACGAACTTTCAGATAGAGCACATCTGGGTGGAGAGCTATATTCCCTATGCAAATTATCGCGGGGCAATACTTGATGAATATGGAAAGACATGGCTTGGTCTTGACACGAGCATAAAGGTAAAGGGATACGAATATAACAACCCTATAGACATCTTTCAGCAATCAGCTATCAGCAATCAGTTGTCAGCTATGAGAGACGAATACTTAAGCACAGTTCAAACCAAAACACCACTGGAATACTTAGAGGAAAAGCTGACGGCTGACAGCTATCAGCTATCAGACTTAATGCGGTCGAGGACCCTTATACCCGAGATAATGAACATCCTTCCAGCGGGTATGCAGTTTGACCAGAAGAGGATAATCCATGAATACACAGAGATACCTGATG
>JBFMAM010000076.1:0-6982 GCA_040755805.1 Nitrospirota bacterium | reverse complement strand
GTCGTCGACATTCGGCGCTTGATAACAAGTCGCCAATTCAATACTTAAAAGAGAAGGGCTCAATCCCCGGTTGAGATGTTAGCGGAAATTAGCTCTCAAACTGGTATCAAAAATGGGGGACATATCCTTTCTGTATGGAAGATTAGTATTACTCCACTTCTGGCATCTGCTGGTATCGCTGGTGCAGCAGTTGCCTTTGCAGCAAAGGACACAATAGCAAATTTCTTTGGTGGAATAAGTATATTTGTTGATAGACCCTATAAAATAGGGGATTACATTGTTTTAGATACAGGCGAAAGGGGAGAAGTTGTTGAAATCGGTATACGAAGCACGCGAATAAAGACTCGAGACGATATTTTAATAAGTATCCCTAACTCCATTATATCAAATACCAAGATAATTAATGAGAGCGCACCAATACCAAATTTTCGTGTCAGAATACCAATCGGAGTAGCATACGGCAGTGATATAGAGATTGTTGAAAAAACACTTATAGAGATAGCATCACAGAATGAGAACATCTTAAATGAACCCGAACCAAGGGCAAGGTTCAGGGAATTTGGGGAATCCTCTTTGAATTTCGAGTTGCTGTGCTGGGCAAGAGAGCCTGCACTGAGAGGCCTTACTGTTCATGAATTAAATAAAGAAATTTACAAGAGATTCGAAGAAAAAGAAATTAGAATACCTTTTCCTCAAAGAGATATACATATACATGGAAAGGAGGGCATTAATTATCTCTAAATTTGAGCATTTATTATTACCCATTATTATTCTTATTGTCTCAACTGCTATCTTATTCACTGTAAGGGGTATTGCCTTCAAACTTCTCCATAGATGGGCAAAAAAGACAGAGACCAAGCTTGACGACATTATAATCAAGTCATTTAGAACTCCTTCTATTTTCTGGTGTCTTGCCATCGGACTTTATATAGGTATCGAAATGTCTGATCTTCCGAAGAAGTATGTTTTCTATTTCAGCAAAACTATTCATGTTGTCATTATATTATCCATCACTATCGCTACCGCTAATCTTGTGGGCAAAATATTCAGGAATTACATACAGAAATTAGACCTTCCAATTCCGACAACGGGCCTTGCCTATGGGTTATTAAAAGGGACAATACTTATTATAGGATTGTTGATTATCCTCAGCACCCTTGGTGTCTCGATAACACCTCTTATTACTGCATTAGGTGTTGGGGGTCTTGCAGTTGCACTTGCACTCAAAGATACCCTTGCAAATCTGTTTGCAGGTATTCATATCCTCATGGAAAAATCCATCAGGGTTGGAGATTTTGTTAAAATCGAGACAGGGCAGGAAGGCTATGTTGAGGATATCACCTGGAGGACAACAAGGATAAGGATGCTGCCAAATAATATGGTTGTAATTCCAAACAGTAAACTTGCACAGAGCGTTGTGACAAATTATTATCTGCCCGAAAAAAGGATGTCCCTTTTGATTCCTGTAAGTGTAAGTTATTCCTCTGACCCTGAAAAGGTAGAAAAAATACTTGTTGAAGAGGCTAAAAAAGCTGTTGGTGAAATCCCAGGACTACTTGGAGAACCAGAGCCTTTTGTGAGGTTTATTCCAGGGTTTGGAGATAGCTCCCTTGATTTTACCCTTATATGTCAGGTTAAGGAATTTGTTGACCAGTATCTTGCACAGCATGAATTGAGAAAGAGAATATTCAAGAGATTTAAAGAAGAAGGCATAGAGATACCTTTCCCGCATAGGACAGTTTATCTTAAGGAAGAGAAGGATTGGAAGAAATAAATGGTCTATAATGAAACATGGTGAACTGATAGGTAAATTACAATCCGTAATATAGTCTGAGACCCAAAAAATGATTGAATGGCTGAATAAGAATTGGCTCTCACTAATAGTGCCTGCTATTGTTTTTCTTGCTTTCTTTGTGGTTGCTATCTGGGCAAGGAGAGCTGTCTATAATTATTTTGAAGGGTTTTTCTCTAAAATTAAATGGGAAGGAAGTCAGATATTCCTCCAGATAATCATTGCCCCATTTTTCCAATGGTGTCTAATATTAGGTGCATATACAGCTATCCAGGTTTCTACATTGTCCCCGTATGGAAAAGCCTTAGGCGGAAGAATTCTGGGAAGTATCTTTGTTATTTCTTTAACTTGGACGGTTATCAGTCTTGCTGAAAGATTACTTCAACTATATCTGAACAGGCTAAAAGCACTGCCTTTGCTCCCAACAACTCTAATAATCAATGTGGTGCGGATTACCTTTTTTGTTGTAGGTGTGTTGATATTGCTTGATATATGGGGAGTACCAACTACCCCGTTAGTCCTAACATTAACTATAGGATTATTAGTAGTTATCCTCGCATCTCGCGATGAAATACTTAATATTTTTTCTGGATTTGAATTAGCTCGTGGTAAATTAATCAAGACAGGCGATTATGTCAAACTTGAGTCAGGTGAGGAAGGCTATGTTTCTGATATAACATGGAGGAATGTTCAGATTAAAGCTCCTGATGACAGTATCATCCTCGTGCCTAATAGTAAGTTTACCAAAACAATAGTTACCACTTACAGAAAACCACTTAAAAAAGCATCTCAACCATTCCGTTTTTATACACGACTCTATATAAAAGAGTTGACAGGGCTTAAGGCAAGAAATCTATCAGAGCTTGCTCAAATATTGAAAGATGTTCCTGACTCGGTAGTTTACTACCACACTCATCATTTCGTAGAAGAATATCAGTATCTTACTCCTCAACCAGCCAATGACTTTGCATTATGGGTTGGTGATACCCTTGGTGATGAAATTCTGGCAGAGAAGTTAGCTAATATAGATACCTTTGAATTCTCTACAATCTACGAGTTAAGAGAGAGAATCGTAGCTGTTATTAACGAAGAGCTGTCAACAAAAGACAACGGACGAACAGTCCCTGAGGGAAGGGAATTCCATTTTATTAAATCAGTAAGTGTAATTTTGCCTACTCCTTATGTTTCCCATGATTTGAGAGAATTTGTGGAAGTTTTACGGAAGGTGAGTATGGATTCTCTTTATTTTCATATCTTTGAATCAAGGCTAAGACTTCATAAGGGAGTTAATGATTTTTCTATATGGCTTCAGGATTGTCTTGATGAAAGGGATCTGGCTGATAAAATCGCTGTGTTAGACCCTTATAACTATACCATAGAGGGGTTAAGGTCTATAATAATTCAACTTATTGAAGAACGCATTAAGTAAGAGGACTTATTTGGAAAAAGAAATCTTTCACCATTCAAGGGCTAAGATACAGGATTATGTACCTATTGTGGGCAGAAGCACTATTGAAGAACTCATGGCACTTGCCGGGAGGTTATCAGGAAAGGTTATACAGAACATAAACTCGACATTCACAGGTGGAGGCGTAGCTGAAATTCTCAGGCGCATGGTGCCTTTATTGAATCAGCTTGGTGTTGATGCCAGATGGACAACCATTAAGGGGAGTGAAGAGTTTTTTGGTGTAACAAAAAAATTTCACAATGCACTTCACGGAAGAAAGGAAGATATTTCATCTGAAGACCTCTCTCTATTCTTAGAAGTTAATAAGAAAAATAGTGAGGAGTTAAAGTTTTCGGGAGACATTATTTTTATTCACGACCCTCAACCAGCAGCTTTAATAGCTAAAAAGAAAGAGCTTGGAGAAAAATGGATATGGCGATGCCATATCGATGTTTCTAATCCGGATAAGAGAGTCTGGGAATTTTTGCGGGATTTTGTTATAAAGTATAATGCCGCTGTTTTTTCAGCCCCAAACTTTTCACAACAGTTGCCTATCCGTCAATTTATGATTTCTCCGTCTATAGACCCATTGAGTGACAAAAACAAAGAACTCCCATCAGAGGTTATTGATTCCGTGTTGAGCAAATATGTTTTAGATAAAGACAAACCTATTATTGCCCAGATTTCCCGCTTTGATTATTTGAAAGATCCTCTCGGCGTGATACAGGTCTTTGAGATGGTAAGAAAAAGCATGGATTGTCAGCTTGTTCTGGCAGGTTGTACAGCAACCGATGACCCTGAATCTGAAAAGGTATTAGAAAAGATAAGGGAACGGGCATCTGGCAACCCTGACATCCACATATTGCTTATCCCTCCGGGAAGTGATATAGAGATTAATGCCTTACAGCGGGCAGCCACCATAATTCTGCAGAAGTCAATAAAAGAAGGTTTTGGACTTACTGTAACTGAAGCTTTGTGGAAAGGGAAACCAGTAGCGGCTTCTGCTGTAGGAGGAATCCAGCTACAGGTCAAGAACAAATTTACCGGTTTGCTGTGCCATAGTGTTGAAGGTGCTGTCTATGCAATAAAGCGACTCCTGAGTAACCCGGAGTATGCTCTCTGGCTTGGTAAAAATGCACGGGAACATGTAAGGCAGAACTTCTTAATAACTCGTCATCTCAAAGACTATCTGCTTCTTTTTATCTCATTATATTATGATACTGATGAGATTTACTTATGATTACCCTTATCAGATTTCAAGGGGGAGCGTCTGATTAAGCGGAACATAAGTTCACAACAGTGTGGTATATTGTGGTATATAATAAGGTGAAGGTGTAATGGAGCTTTAAATATGAAGATAACAATCAGGCTTATAGTTTCTCTGCTCTTCGTAATAGCATTGGTAGCTGTTGTTTTTTCATTCTATCAGGTTCGAGGCGAAAAGACCCGTCTTGTGAATGAGCTTGAACGAAGAACTATTGTTCTGTCTGAAAGTCTGCAGGAGTCGGTAAAACCTTTGGTACAGTCCAATTCGCTTGCAAAATTAAATCGTCTTGTAGAACGGTTTGGAAATCGTGAAAGACTCAAAGGCGTTGCTGCTTACGACCAACAGGGAAATGTTTTGGCACTAACATCCGGCCTTGCACCCAAAATCCCGCAGCCATTACCCCCAGCAGTAAAATCTATTACAGAAAATCAACCTGTCGGCAGCTTTATGCGCATTGACAATAAAGAAACATATCTCTATGCCCTTCCCTTTTTGGAAGAAGATAAATTCATAGGGACGATAGTGTTGTTCTATGATGCTTCATACATTGATGTAAGACTTAAAGGAATATGGAAAGATAATCTTATCCGTTTTTTAACACTAACAATACTTGTCGTTGTAATTACGCTCCTGGTGGTGCGATGGAGTATAACAGGTCCTATTGCTCAGATTGCGGAATGGATGAGAGAGTTACGATTGGGAAAGGGTAAAGTTGGTCAACCTGCTCAATTTCCAAGGGGAGATGTATTAGCCCCACTAATCTCGGAAGTAACCCATTTAGCCAAAAGCCTATCTATGGCGCGTGCAAGGGCAGAAGAAGAAGCCAGATTACGTGTTCAGGCAGAATCCCTATGGACAGCTAATAGACTTAAAGAACATATGCGGGTTGAGCTTGGAGGGAAAAAGTTATTTCTGATTTCAAACAGAGAACCCTATATGCATGTAAAAGATGGGCGCAATATTAAATGTATTATTCCTGCTGGTGGACTTGTTACTGCATTAGACCCTGTAATGCGAATATGTGATGGTATCTGGATTGCTCATGGAAGCGGAGAGGCAGACAGAGAAGTTGTAGATGTAAATGATAAATTGCGTGTACCTCCTGAAGAGCCTGCATACACGCTAAAAAGAGTTTGGCTCACCAAGGAAGAGGAAGACGGTTATTATTATGGTTTTTCAAATGAGGGGCTCTGGCCATTGTGCCACATCACTCACACACGTCCTGTCTTCCGCTTAGAAGATTGGGTTCATTACCAGAAGGTAAACGAGAAGTTTGCCGAGGCATTGTTAGAAGAAATTGCTGATGAAGAATCGCCTTTGGTTTTGATTCAGGATTATCACCTTGCCCTTCTTCCATTGCTAATTAAAAAAAGGCGCCCCGATGCAAAGGTTGCACTTTTCTGGCATATCCCATGGCCTAATCCTGAGGCTTATGGCATCTGTCCATGGCATCAGGAGATTCTTATGGGTATGTTGGGGGCTGATATTATTGGCTTTCATATACAATTCCACTGCAATAATTTTTTAGATACCGTTGACCGGTTTTTAGAATCAAAAATTGACTGGGAACAGTTCTCTGTTAATCGTGGTGGGAATACAACATTAGTAAAACCTTTCCCTATAAGTGTTAGTTTTGATAGTGTTTCGGATAGTGCAACCGCAATTCAAGAAAAGGCACTGTTGAGAGAAGCTATACTTAAGGAGATAGACATTTATGCAAGATATTTGGGCGTCGGGGTTGACCGTATTGATTATACAAAAGGTATCCCTGAACGTTTCAGGGCGATTGAGAGATTCTTAGAAAAATATCCTGAATTTGTTGGTAAGTTCACATTTATAGAACTCGGAGCACCCAGCCGTACACATATCAAGCGGTATCGTGACTTAATGGCAGAGGTAGAAGAGATGGTAGACAAGATAAACTGGAAATTTCAAACTAAGGGATGGAAGCCCGTTGTTTTTCTTAAGGCACATCACGGCCATGAAGAGATAAATCGCTTTTATAAGGTAGCTGACATCTGCATGGTAACATCCTTACATGATGGGATGAATCTTGTTGCAAAGGAATTCGTAACCTGTCGCGATGACGAGGACGGTGTATTGATTCTCAGTCAGTTCACAGGTGCCTCCCGTGAGCTAAAAGATGCGATAATTGTGAACCCCTATGATGTAGAAGAGATGGCTGATGCCATTCATCTTTCGCTCAACATGGAATCTGATGAAAGATATGAACGAATGAAAAGGATGCGGGCTGTGGTCAAGGAGCATAATATCTATCGCTGGGCAGGAAATCTGATTACAGCATTAGCAAGGCTGCGGCCATCAGAAATCTTAGATGAAAAAACAAGGCAGTGTTTCCAGACCATATTACTTCTTTAACAAAAATTATTTCTACAAATTTTTAAGACCTGACCAAAAGATTGCCTTATTCTTAGATTATGATGGCACATTAGTCCCTATTCAAAAGAATCCTGCA
>JBFMAM010000075.1:0-7103 GCA_040755805.1 Nitrospirota bacterium | reverse complement strand
CACATCAAAATTATACAGGACATTTCCACCGTGCCCATCGGTTATCTCAACTGTAACAAGATGTCTGCCTGAATCCTTTTCTGCAACACTCCATGTGATTAAGCCCGATGTTTTATCTATAACCATACCCTTAGGTGCTTGCTTCAGGTTATATGTAAGTGTATCGCCATCAGGGTCGGTAGCTTTGACTTGGTAGTAATAAACATTGTTTTCAAACTTTTCTATACTACTTGCTAAGGGTTTTGGCGGAGAATTATATATGTTTGTAGTCAGGGTTATGGGCTGCCCATATTCCTCGCCGTCAAAGGGGATTATTTTTACAGAAACCTTGTCACCCCTGTTAAATATGTCTGATAGGGATAAACCCCCACCTGATGGTTTGTCATTTCTTAACCACTCGTATTTAAATGCAACTTTATCACCGTCCCTATCATTTCCAATAACATCAATTTTCAATGTGTCATTAACCTTTGGAACTGTCGGTTCTATTTTTGCCCTAATAATGGCTGGTGGGATATTCTTTATCGTTATCTGATTCGATGCCACTTCCTGATCGCTTATTACAGCTTTTACCTGAACCGAATCACCTTTCTTAATCTCAGACGGCTTGAACTGAGCGGTTATCGCACCTTCTACTGGCTTACCATTAACATACCACTGCAACTTTGCCTTTGCTAAATCAAGGCCTTTAGAACTGATATAAAAGGTTGCCTCTCTTGTTGCTTGAGAGGGCTGAATCTCTAATTTAGATGTAAAGGTTGTCTCTTTAGCAGAAGTAGGCGGAGCCTGCACTTCCTTTTGCTTCTCAGAGGAGCAGGAAAGTACAAAAGACATCATCAAAAGTAGATATAGAAATCCCTTGTACATTTTGATTTTATTAGTTTTTAACAATGAGATTGCCACGTCGTCTCGAAAGCATTCGGGACTCCTCGCAATAACACTGAATGCACGGTACTATATAGCCTGTCATTGCGAGTGAAGCGAAGCAATCTCGTATTTTTGGGCATCTATTTTCTATACTGTTCTATAAGGACTTCTGTGACAGTTTTATCATCTGTTCTAATAGTAACCCAATCGCCAACCTTTAAATCTTTCAGGGTTGCAGGTTTTTCATGGAAGGCCCTTTTCTCCTCAAAATGAATGGCAACTCTGCAATTATCTGCTATACGATATGTATTACTGTCAACTATCAAAACATTATCTGAAATCTTTGTGACCTTTCCATTGTAATAAATATTCCCTGCAAAGAGAGGGGTTGCTATTACGAGTAAGAGTAAAACAATTGATACTTTTCTCATTATCTATTCCTCCTATAATCCACCCGTCTTCCAACCTACATATCCAGACCTTTGCGCACCTTGTTGGAGTTCTTCAATCTGCTGTATGTCTCCTGTTGAACTCTGCACAAACCCTTTAATCTTTCCTTCACTTGTTACTGATATTCCTATGGATGCTGGTAATCCTTTACCAAGAAGTGCAGCTCTCGATACTGTCGGTGTTGCAAGTTCCTTCTCCTTCTTAAACACATAATCCTTATAAGCAGTTCCTGTCTCATAATATAATACATAGAGATTACTTGTGCCTTCAACAGTGCATATATCACCTCCCGGGATATAGGTTGCAAACATCACAAGACCTCCGAGAATGGCTGGTTTTGTAGTAACCCTCTCTCCTTGATGTAGAAGTGTATTTCCTAAAAAGTCGGTTGTCTCTGCGGGCATATTGTTGAAATAAATAGCCCATCCATCTTTTGTGGATATGGTGTTTAATAGCTCTGTCCAATTTGATGCGCCTGTGACTCCGGTGATGGTGCCGCCACCAACTCCTACTACGGCATCCGATACGTCTAAAAGATTACTATATGTTGTGGAACAACTTCCATTCCAACAACCATCCTTTATACCATAGAAGGCCCCTGTATCTGATTGGTTTCTATCCCCTGTACCGAAGAACTGGCCTGTGCCGAAATAAATCCATAGATTCCCCTTCTTGTCCTTAGCAGCCGATGGAGAAGCAGTAATCCGCTTGCTTATATCACTGGCGCTATCCACATTGTATAGTTCTGTAAGACTCACCGCACTCCCAATATTAGTTAATCTCCACATCGTAGCTTTTCTATTAGTGCCTTGTTTATAGTTTTCGCCTATATAAGCCACATCAACATTATAATTAGTATTTACATCTATTGTTATCGGACTTGCCATAAAGGCATCTGCGTGTCCTGTTAGTATCTTCCAATAACTTGTATCTTGAGTCCATGAAGATATTACGCCATTTGACCCTCCAGATATTTTAAGCACAAATATCTTCCCTTTCTGAAATCCGGTCAGATTGGAGAGACTATCAAAGTCGGTTGGACCGGAACCAAATATCACATACCATTCATCCCCAACCTTTGCAACAGCAGGGTATGACATGGTCAGGCCAAGGTCTGTAGTACTAAATGTCCAGAGGAGTCTCGGGTTAAGTGGGTCTGTTATATCGAGGGCAAAGAATGCTGAACTGAAATCGCCAGCCTCTGTTGAGATGGTCTTTCCACCATATCTCATTCCACCAATGAGGATTGTCCCCCAGCCTCCTGGATGCGTTGCATCGTCACTGAATATCTTTACATCAGTCACCTTTGGCTTCAAATCAACATAGTAAACATGAGTATAATTCGGGTCTGTGAGCCACTTCAGATGGGGCAAAAGCTCTCTCGGGATGAATGCCCATAGTTCATCTCCAAGTTCACGACCACCACCAGAGAATCGATGGGTGTTAATATCATAGAATCCTCCATTGAATGCATGCAACATCCCATCATTGGCACCGACATATACCACATGCCTTCTATTAATGTATTTCTGCCTGAATATAGAATAAGACGAGTCACCATAGATAAGGTCGTAATTTTCCATTGGCCTTGAGACAGCGGTAGGCGTTGAATAGACTATATCCCCAAGCTTCCAGACCTTTGTTTGTCCATCAATGGTAATGGTTCGTTTCCTGTAGCCTGTTATATCCTGTCCCCTGATGTAATTGATTATGTTTTCTGCCTCGGTATCGTCATTAGCTCTCAGATATGGCCTTAACTCCTCATCATTGTCGTCGTCGAATGTGACTAATGAAGACCCATCTAATGTTGTATATATTTTCCTTGCTGAATGGTCAGTATCCCACAATCTTTTTCCTCCATTCCATATGGAGTGGATATTATCAAGAGGAATGGTATCCACTTTATCAGCATCGGTTACTTTACCGTCACCATTGCTATCATTATACCGGTCTACAAGTGTCCCTTTAATAGGGTCATACCTGGTCTTAATGACAAAATCATCTGTCAGATTCATGGTCTTGTCTTCAATGGTATCCTCGCGTAGATTTCCATATTGGTCAAGAAACAGACTATGTATATAACCAATCCATTTACGCTCTTCGAGACCTTCCAGTTTTTCAGGAAAGAAATAGGCCTGATATACTGCACCCTCACCTTCTCCTGCAGTTGCAAGGACTGAAACCGCTGTACCAGAAGAGGCTCTCCTTAAAATATCTGCAATAGCCTCAATAAGCTTGGATTCGAGTTCTGCTCCTTCATTTGCCTCAAAATAAGTATCCGGGTTACCATCTCCATCCTTGTCATATTCAATCGGCAGGTCTGGCAGATAATTTCCATTACTGTCCTCGAAGCCCCCGTTTCTAGCCGCTCGTTGAAGCAGCGTTCTACCATCCGGTGATCCACCGCCAAAGGCAGCCCAAACCACATAAGTTGTAATATATTGATCCCCTTCTAAATCGGACCTCAAATCCCTGTATCTATTGTTAGCTAAATTCACACGGCTCCATAGGGCAACATCATCAATATAATGAGAGCCATAGTTAGGGGCATACCAGAAATAATTAGGGTTAGAGGGGCCTGCCCAACCCGGTACATACTCGGTTCCATCGGTATAAGTCGTTTGATAAGCTACTGGTGGCGTTGGAATGTTTCTGTCTCGTGTTGGCTCACCATCGGTAATAATAAGGATAAAACTTTTTGCACACCAAACATAATTGGGGCTACCTGCTGTCCCGAAATTAAAGGGGTCAGCAGCAAGTGCAACCCTGTAAGATTGGGCATTAGGATTGAAGTACCTCGGGCCATTATTCCCTGTGGTAGGGTCCTGTTTAAAATATCCTGTTGCGGTCCAGAGTGCTTCACCAAGGGGTGTCCATGTTCCTGGTCTTTCATCTTCTATAGCTGTAACCATACTGCTTACTACATTATTTGAAATCTCTGTATTAATTCTCCCCCCTTGTTCATCGTTAAAAAATTCAAGCCCCCACCTGACCTTATCACCCACTCTCTGGATTACTCCGAGGGGTTCATCCGAAAGATGAACTTTGACATCAAATACATCAGAACCGCTTACATTTGAAGGACAAATTCCCCCGCTTGTTCCGACTTTAAATCTTTCCATACTTGATGTACCATAATTGAATCTAAAACACCTTGTTCCACTGTATGGCGTATAATTTTCTGCAGTTGTTACACTTTTTAGGTATCCCCTGCCTCCGTAGTCTGCCTGCTCTCCAATCAAGTCATGGGGGTTACCAGCGCCAGACCTTGATACCGCCTTTCCCCCAACAAGAGCCTTTCTTGCAATGTCAACCCTTCTCATTGTCAACCAGTTCAGAAAATTGCCATCCCATGAATTGGCTGGTCTTGGGCCAGTTTTAGGGCCTGCCTCGTTAAACCTATTTCTATCAAATGTGTACCACTGATTGGAATTAAAGTACCCGTAGTAATTTGTAGCATGATTAAAGCCCGTACTTATACCTGAGTCATTAAAGTTATAAGCGAAAAAAAACATAGAGCCGGAATTGTCCAGAGTGATTAACACATTTGGCGTCACTATCTGACTGGCAAAAGGTGGATAGGCGGTGTAGTCAGTAAGAGAAGGATCTGGAGGGTCCGATAAAACCAGGCCGAAATATATAGCAATAAGTACCACAATTAGAAATATAATGCCTGAAGTTATATGAAATTTCCTTTTCATAAAGCCTTCTACATTCTAAAAAGGATTGCTTCTATTTTTTTCACCTTTCCGTCGATGACCAATACCTTTACAATTTCAACACCTCGAAGGGCTTCGAGGCCGAGGGTATTTCCTTTAGAATCAGTGATGGTCACAAAAGGATCGATCTGATACTTAATGCCATCAACAGATATTGTATCTTTACTGAATGCCGTCACATGCCCCTGTATCCATCTTTCAGAACGGGATTTTTCCTGAGCAAAGGCAGAGTTTAATAGAATGGCCATAATAATTAGCAGGACATATAATACAACCTTTTTCATATAACCTCCTTTAATCTTCACAATAGCACACGCGATTGCTTTTTAACTGTAGAACTTATTTTATTAAATCGAGACATGCTCCCCACCTTGACCTGAATTACACAAGATATCTTTAAAAATGTCACCCTGAAGTCGTTTCAGGGTTTCAATAAAATATTCACAAAGATGCTGAACCAAATTCAGCATGATAATTAATGAGGTTCTGGACAAACCTTTGCGTACTTTGGGTTTAATAAGCGACATATCTATAAACTCCACCAATACAGTTTTCCGAACCAGCAGCCTCACTGCTCATAGAATTAACCCTGTAATATGCTTCGATACCGCCACCGCTACCCATCCCAATACCTTCATAGCCAGATGCAAACTCTATTGCTGAACCCGCAGCTGGACCCGAAGAAATACGGTCTATATCAACGCTTACAGTCATCGTACCAAGATTTAGTTGCAGGTCAGGTGTTGCATCATAGGATGGTCCGGTTATAAGTTCTTTTACAAAGTTTGGCAGTCCTGTTGCTGGATCTAATGACTTATCTACGACTATTGGATCATAATTCCCAAAAGCCATATTAAAAATAATATGCCTTATTGCAGGGTCGGTAATTTCGAGTCCACTCTCAGCCCCTGAAAAATTTATTTCCCGCAACCTTGTATTACCAGCAACCATTACCTCTGTTGTAGATGTTGACAGGGATAGAACACCTACAACTGTTAAAACAAGCAAAGCAAGAAGGGCTACAACGAGAACAAAACCTTGCTCACTATTAACCGCCCGGGACACGAGATTGCTTCCCCCGAAGCAAGTTCGGGGTCGCAATGACAGACCTGCCTTGTTTCGTGCTCTTTGCTCTTTGCTCCTTGCTCTTTGCTCTGCTCTCATATCGGATTCCTCAGATCAACCTCCATCTGCCACCATCTTCGCCTTAAACTGTCATTAGTGGCAGCAAGGTTTCGGTTTTCTATTGTCGCGGGGGGATTACCCTGCCCCTGAAAATTTGGGTCAGGCCTCGCTGTTGTTGCAAGGAGGTTCACCCTTATTCTATCGGTTACTCCATCAGCAGGAGCTATGTCTACAAGTGCAAACTGGAGATCTTCTATGTTTTCAGCAATAGTATCGGTATCAGGATTGGTCGCGCAACCACCGCCATTTAACCGTCTCACTTTTTGTAGCTCACCATTAACAATCTGATAAGTTACATTCTCAATCAGATATACTGGAACACCAGCAGGATAATCTCTATCAAGACCGGTCTGGAGTGTTAGTGTATTGGTACCACTATCAATTGCGGTAACTATTGCAAAACTTAATCCTGCAATGCTTATATAAGCCCTGTCAGTGGTATTCAATTCACTTGTATCCGTTAGTGTAAGAGTTGTGCTTCCTGAACTAACAGCAGATGCAATATTACCAACTAACCTGAAACCTCCAAGAATTGTAATCTGGTCTTCAGAGGCTGTATTGTCTGTAAGGTTTATTTTTTGCGTAAAACCATTGATTCCTGAACAGCCTACTGTCCGCTGAACAGTTGTAAGGTCATCTGGTACGCCGAAACCTGTCTCTCTAATATCATTGGCAATCATATCAAGTGCAATCTTAGATGTGGAGTTCATTTCTGCAACTTGATCCTGTGCCGTAAAAGAGCGTTGTTGCGATATATAGGTAGCATAGGTAGCACTAATCACAATCATGCCTATGACAATAGCAATCATAAGCTCGGTAAGGGTGAAACCTTTTTCACCCCCTCCTTTGCCCTCCCCCCTCGAGGGGGAGGGGTGGGTGGGG
>JBFMAM010000074.1:0-7358 GCA_040755805.1 Nitrospirota bacterium | reverse complement strand
AACCTAAAAACCCGCTTATTACACCAACAGGGCCAAAAAATTGAATCGGTTTTGTGGAAAAGCTCTGTAGAAATTTTACAGTAATTAAATCTAAAACAACCTTTATTGTGCGCGAAATACCATACTTTGATCTTCCCCTCAGTCTCGGGTGGTGAACGGTTTCGACCTCTGCAACCCTGACTCCATACCAGCTTGCAACAGCAGGGATGAACCTGTGCATCTCGCCATAGAGTTTCAGATTCTTTATCACATCCCTCCTATATGCCTTGAGGGAGCATCCATAATCATGGAGCTTCACACCGGTCACATTACTTATCAGCCAGTTTGCTATCGTGGAAGGAAGCCTTCTTCTAAAAAATGGGTCTTTCCTCTTCTTTCTCCAGCCGCTCACAAGGTCGTTATCTTTTATAAGTTCGAGCAGTTTAGGAATGTCAGCAGGGTCATTCTGAAGGTCGCCATCCATTGTTACAATAACGTCCCCTCTTGCAAAATCAAACCCTGCTGCAAATGCTGCGGTCTGGCCAAAGTTGCGCCTAAGGCTGAGTACAACAACTCCTTTATCCTTTGCCTGAATCCCCTCGAGGATAGAAAAGGTCCTGTCGGTGCTCCCATCATCCACAAATAGTATCTCATATTCCTTTCTGAGGGGATCGAGTGTTTCCCTTAATTTCTCATAGAGTATCTGGACATTTTCCTCTTCATTGTAAAGTGGTATGACTACAGAAAGTGTCATTAATAACTCTCCGGTTTCTCTTCCTTTAATCCCTTAAAATCGTAACACAGGAATATAGAATAATCCCTGATTTTAACCTGCTTTTTAGTATAGGCTGTAAAAACTCTTTTCTCAACCTTCTCAAAAGCAGTGGCAACTTTATCAGATATTATATCATCCCCTATTTTAACAAAGATTGCATCATGATGAAGCAGATTATTAAATCCAGACCATAGGTCGTACTGATTCATCCTGCGGCCAAGGTTAATACAATATGTTACGGGATGCCCCTTTACATAGAACGCAAGTTCACTCGAAATTTGATATCTGTCAGAAAATATAAATACAGGCCGGGTTGCAGACATTTGTTCATGTAGCTCTGTTACCTCTACTCCGAGCGCTTTCCAGCCGCGAAGCCTATATGTTGGATCCTGCTTGGCAGGAAGATCGAGCATCAAGGGGTAATGGGCTATAGAGGTTACCGTTAATGAAATAGTAATAGCTACTGCAACGAGAATCTTTTTGCCAAATCCCCCCTTGCCCCCCTTTAAAATCCCCCTCAGCCCCCTCGGTTGCGAGTCGTACCAACCTTTTCCAAGGGGGGGTGTGGGGGGATTCGGGGGGATTACATTTCTCAAATAAAATTCAGAAAAGGCAATAATACCTGTTAAATAGCCTGGTAATGCCCAGTTTGCCTGCACCTTTGCATGAAGGCTCTTTAGTAGGAAAAAGGTGATTACAGGGATGGAGAGCCAGAATAAAAAAGAAGACTGGGGATTGCGGTTTGATTTCTGAAGTTTGAATAGGGCATAAAACATCATACCGAATAGAATTGGAGTAATTACCCCAATTTGTGAACCCAGAAATTCAAAGAAATTCTTCAACCACTGACTGCTGACTACTGACCACTGACTACTGAGGTGTGCCTGACCTGCGGTGTGTCTGAATGTAAACCAATCATGGTTTGCATTCCATATTATCACAGGACTAAAGACTACGAGACTGATAAAAAATGCAATATAAGGGCCTTTTGTAAGCAAGAACTTCCTATTTTCCTTTGAGAGCAATAAAAATAAAAAGGCGCAGAGATAAAAAAACGCCATGGTATATTTTGTTAGAAGACCGAGGCCCACCGATAAGCCGAGGAGAAGCCAATATAAATTAATCCCCCCTAACCCCCCTTTAGTAAAGGGGGGGAGAGGGGATTTGTCAAGGGGGTTGGGGGGATTTGACTTCTGACTTCTGACTCCTGACTCCTGATTGCTTATCGCCTTCCAGAACAAAAGCAGCGAAAGCAGCCAGAAAAAGATAAAGGGAGAATCTATTGTGAATAAAATGCCGTATGTTGAAAAAAGAGGGACTATCTGAATCAAAATGGCTGAAAATAATCCTACACTTTCATCGTACAGTCTTTTGCTGAGAATATATAAAATAACACTGCTGAGTGCAGAGAAGATGACAGCCATTATTCTTATACCAAAGAGAGTGTCTCCAAATATGAATGTACTGAAATAAATGAGATATGCGATAATTGGACCCTTTGAGTAGTAGCTCCAATCAAGCCTTCTCGACCACTCCCAGTAATGTGCCTCATCAGGGCTCAAATCGAGGGGGCCATTCTGGATATAGTATATACGGAAAAGACTGAGTAATAGAAGAAAAATAAAGAGTACAGTAGTATGAGGTTTTTCCTTAAATCTTTCGGATGACCATCTGTATAAACCAATAACAGATATTGCTAAGGCAACACCTACCAACACTCCAACAATAACATCGGAGGGATAATGTACTCCAACATATATCCTTGAAAAACCTACAAGTAATGCAACAATAACAAAAACATATCGCATCTTTGCTCTGAACAGGATATAAAATGGTGTTGCAATAGCAAGGGCATTTGCAGCATGGTTTGAGGGCATAGAATAGGAACTGCTACAACCCACGAGGAGATGGACACCATCGAGCACATTGCACGGCCTTTGCCTTTCAAAAAATTGCTTCAGTATATATGAGCTCCAATCAGAAAGGGCTAAAGAAGCAAATGCAATCGCTAAGGCAATGCCTGCCCTTTTTCTATCTTTTAAAAAAAACCAAGCAAAGAGGGGGAAAAACAGCAGATAGGCCTTGCTCGTAATAAAAGGCATTATTACGTCAAACAGGTTATTCTGGAGGGCGTGATTAACAGAGAAAAATAGAGATATATCTATTTCAGAGAGACTCACTTATCAATTATCAATGAACAATTATCAATTTAAAATTACTCATTGCTCATTACTTTCCTTTGTTGCCCATCTGATTATCTCTTCCACCATTGCCTCGATGGTCGCTTCGTTGGGCATTATGTCAACCTTAAGCCCTGCCTTTTCAACAGCCCTCGCTGTAACAGGCCCTATAGCCACGATGGCCACTCCTTTAAGGAGTTCATCGGCATCTTCTCCCATTATTTCCCTGAAATTATTAAAGGTGACTGCACTCGTGAAGGTGACAATAGAAATCCTCCCTTCTTTTAAAAACCTTCTTAATCTTTTGCCACGCAGTTCAGGTTTTACAGCCCTGTATGCAACAGGTAGATCAATCTGTCCTCCAAGCTCTCTTATCCTTTCTGGAAAGACCTCTCTTGCCTTCTCTGCCCTCGGTAAAAGAAATCGCATACCTTTTAGTGGAACTTCGGAACAGTAGGCAGTAGGCAGTAGGCAGTAGGCATTTTCTTTACTGCTTACTGCATTTTGCTTACTGCTTACTTTTATGAACGCCTCTATCAATCCTTCTGCACGAAATTCATCGGGGATCAAATCTATTTTCATGCCGTATTTTTTTACCTCTTTTGCTGTCTTTGAGCCTATAGCACATATCTTTATACCCTTCAAATCTCTTATATCTCTATCTTTCTCAAACAACCTATTAAAGAAATAGTTCACGCCGTTTTTGCTTGTGAATATCAGCCAGTTATAGGTCTCTATCATGTCTATTGCGCTGTCCAGTTCATTATAGCTTTCTGGAGGTACAATCTCTATCGTTGGGAATTCAACTATCTCGGCACCGAGTTCTTCTAATGGCTCAAATCCCTCGGAGTGTTCCCTTGTCACAAGGATTCTATAGCCAAACATTGGTTTTTTCTCATACCATCTCAGGGATTCCCTGAGCCTTACGACATCTCCGACAACCATCACAGCAGGTGGTTTGATATCTTTCTCTTTCACAAGCTCGACAATATTTTTTAATGTACCGGTGATCGTCCTCTGGTCAGGTCTCGTGCCCCATCTGATTACAGCAACAGGGGTGTCGGGACTCCGACCGTTCTCGATTAATTTTTGGATAAGCAGCTTTATGTTTTTTACAGCCATAAGAAAAACGAGCGTCCCTACACCAGTAGCAAGCTTTGACCAGTCAATGGCGCTCTCCTTTTTCGTAGTATCCTCGTACCCAGGTATTACTGCAAATGACGATGAATAAAGCCTGTGAGTTAAAGGGATTCCTGCATAGGCAGGGGCAGCAATAGAGGAACTAACTCCAGGGACTATTTCAAACTCTATGCCCTCTCTGTATAATATCTCTGCCTCTTCTCCACCACGGCCAAATACAAAGGGATCTCCACCCTTAAGCCTGCATATTATCTTGCCTTCCTTTGCCTTCTGGACAAGGATGCTATTGATTTCATCCTGTGTCATGGAATGATGACCGCCACGTTTTCCAGCATAGACAAACTCTGCAGCGTGGTTGATGTAATTCAGGATCTGGGCATTGAGATGGAAATCATAGATGACAACCTCTGCCTTCTGAAGGCAGCGCATACCTTTTACAGTCAGAAGTCCAATATCACCAGGCCCTGCGCCGACTAAGTAGACCTTGCCTTTCATTAACCTCCAAAATAAACCACAGAGTTCACTGGGTTATTCTTTTTATTTTTAACCTAAATTGAGCGATTTTAAAACCACAGAGAACACAGAGAGACACTTGAAATTTTTTAAAACCCACATAATTCCTTGTATTTCTCTGTGTTCTCATATATTGAATTTGTAAAATGATATTTTATTGTCCTTACTCAATGAGTGCACAGAGAAATTTCTTTTTTTCCTATATTTATCAGTCCTTTCTCTGTGTCCTCTGTGGTTAATCGCCTTTTTTAGGTTTTATAACTCTGGATTCCCGTTTTCACGGGAATGACATACATAAGTGATTTACTCAAACCGTCATTCCTGCGGAAGCAGGAATCCAGATGGTTTTTTTAGAGTACACAGAGAAAATTGTAAAATAGATTTTTCTTTTATAATCAATATATTTCTCTGTGTGCTCTGTGGTTAATTGCATTATTCGTGTTAAAAAAATCAGGCTGCTTGTTTTGCCATTTTTCTGTTCACATACAACTGCTGGGCGATACTGAAGACATTGTTCATAAGCCAATAAAGGACCAGGCCTGATGCGAAATTCAGGAACAGAAATGTGAATATGATCGGCATAAGCATCATTATCTGGTTCTGTCTCGGATCCATAGATGTTGGGGTCATCTTCTGCTGGATGAGCATAGTAATGCCCATTGCTATGGGCAATGGACCTACAGCAAAACCGCCAATTAAAGGAAACCATGAAGGTATATGTCCAAAAAGCGTGTCAGGTGCCGAAAGGTCTTTTATCCAGAGCATAAAGGGTGCGTCCCGCAGTTCTAGAGCTATCAGTAATATCTTATAGAGTGCGAAGAATACAGGTATCTGAAGGAGTATAGGGAGACAGCCTCCCAGAGGATTTACCTTATACTTTTTATAAAGCTCCATCATCTCCTTTTGCATCTTCTGTGGATCTTTCTTGTATTTTTCTTTTATCTCTGCCAGCCTAGGCTGTAACTCCTGCATCTTCTTCATCGCCTTCTGACTTTTGTTGACGAGCGGGATAAAAGGTATCCTTACAATTATAGTTAGAAGAACTATTGCCCATCCATAATTTCCAAGGAATTTATAAAAGAGCTTCAAAATCCAGAAAAGAGGTAAGGCTATTACCGAAAAGAACCCGAAATCTATTATATGTTCGAGACCTACCTTAAGGACCTTCAGCCTGTCATATTCCTTTGGCCCGGCATACAGGATAAAACTATTTGTACCAGGCTTGCCCCTGAAAGCGATAACTGGGGAGTCTTTCTCTTTCCATACCTTTGCCTCTTCCACGCTGGTAATGGGTACGAGGGATGCAAAGAAATACTTATCTTCCTGTGCTATCCATCTCAGACCTTCCTTATAGCTCCTGGCCTCATTCAGTTTCTTCGCATCGAACTCAAGCCTGTCGCTCTCTTTGAGAAGTACAGGACCTATATGCGTTGAGGTATCTTTAATATCATGGATGCCGAAATCAGTGCCGATAGTTATCCAGTAGTCGGATATCCCTGAGACCTCATCTTTAATATCAACGGCATAATTATCATTATGGAATGTATATGTCCTTTTAACAGAAACACCTGAATCTGCGTATTCAAATATAAGTGAACCTGACTTGTTGTTCTTGTCGAGTTTTATATCCTTTCCGATAACAGCAAAGTCTGCATCTGACAGGTCAAAGTCATCCTTTGAACCTATACTGAGAGAAGGTTCTATGCCAGGCTTTTTAAGGAGTATAACGTTTCTACCTTCTTTGTCCTTATAATTTTTAATCTCATAATATTTTAATGTCCCACCTCTTGTCGTAAATACCGCAGAATATAATTCGGTCTCGACCTTTATATCTTTTTCTTCAGATGGCATAATCTGAATCTTGGTTACAACAGGCTCTACAGGTTTTAAAGGTTTAGGTTCTTCCTTCTTCTCTACCTTTGCCTCTTTTTTAACCTGCTGGGGTTGAGGTTTAATAAAGAGGTACTGATAAAGGAAGAGGATAATAAATATAAGTGCTATGGCAAGAAGAGTTCTCTTTTCCATTTTTATTTTACCCCATTAGAAGGTCCAGACTGTTTAAAATCCCCTTCAAGCCTTCTAACAGGGTCATACCCGCCAGGATGAAAGGGATGACATCGCAGTATCCTCCTTAACGAGAGATAGAACCCTATAATAATACCATGCTTATCTATAGCCTCCATCGAATATTCAGAGCATGTAGGTGTAAACCTGCAGCTCGTAGGGAGCAGAGGAGATATGAAATACCTATACAGCCTTATCAGCGATATAAGAATTTTTTTCATAAATAAGCCTCGATAGAAATCTCTCGATATCTCGAATAAAATCATTAAGCCCACCCTCCACAGATGACTTTCTCGCAACAATAATAAAATCGTAATTCAAAGGGAACTCCTGTAAAAGCCTTCTCATCGCATCCCTCAAAAGACGTTTTAACCTGTTCCTTGTAACAGCTTTGCCGACCTTTTTGCTAACAGAAAGACCAAGGCGGTTAAAACCGAGTTCATTTGGCCTTGCATACATTACGAGATATTTTGAAGAAAAGGTGAGCCCCTCTTTAAAAACCACTTCAAAATCCCGTCTTTTTGTTAAGGAGCGCAAAGAATTTCTGTGCTCTAAACCGCCAACCTTTTCCGCCCCTTATCTCTTCTCCTCTTGATAATTTTACGCCCGCCTGCAGAACTCATCCTCTCAAGAAAGCCATGCGTCCTCTTTCGTTTGATCTTATGTGGACGGAATGTAGTATATGTTCCCATCTCTTCCTTAGACAA
>JBFMAM010000073.1:0-7365 GCA_040755805.1 Nitrospirota bacterium | reverse complement strand
TCTCCTCCCCTCTGTGCACTCTATTTTCCGTCATTCCCCGATTTAATCGGGGAATCCAGTTCCTTTTTTCTGGATTGTCCGATCAAGTCGGACAATGACAAGAGAAAAATCTCCAACGCCCTCCATCTTATCAGTATTTTCCTTATAAAGGAATTTTTTAGAGAACACTGAGAAAACCTCTGTGCCCTCTGTGGTTTCATATTTCATCCTCTTTTTTCATGTAACTTTTGACATTACCCTTTTATACAAATTTTAATCCTACCCGATATTTATTATCAATTTTTCCTGTCCATCTTACAATAGCGGCCTTTACTTTAATGTTATTTATATTTATCTCATCTTCAAAGATCAAGACATGTCCTGCCTCAAGGGGATAACCAGCTATCATCCCGATCCCTCCTTTACTGATATCGACTGAAACAGCCTTGTCGTAGATTTTTTTAAATTCTCTCACATCCAAGACAGATACAGAATATCTAATAATTGAAGTAAATGGCGTCCTTGTATATTCACGTACATCGTTTTTTAACATACTGCCTCCTAACTCTCGATTGTCCCTTCAAAAACCTCTGTAGCAGGACCTGTCATATAAACATAATTTTCATCTGACCATTCTATAAAGAGGTCTCCACCGAGGAGGTGAACGGTTACATTCTTCCCCGTAAGACCTTTAATATTTGATGCCACAGCCGCGGCTGAGGCACCTGTACCACATGCCATGGTCTCACCAGATCCCCGTTCCCAAACCCGCATCGTTATCTCTGAAGGATTAAGTATCTTTATAAACTCTACATTTGTTCTTTTAGGAAATATAGGGTGATTCTCTATCATGGGTCCGTAATATGTTACAGGGAAATCGGAAATATTGTTAACCACAATAATTGCATGGGGATTTCCCATAGACACACAGGTGATTAAAAATTCCCTGTCTTTGACTTGCAAGGGATAATCAACAATTGGTGACGAGTTAGCTAATTGGTCATTGGTCATTGGACATTGGTCATTAATCCCCTCATGCCCCCCTTTAGTAAAGGGGGGTGAGGGGGGATTTGACTGTTGACTATTGACTAATGACTCCTGACTGATATTTACCGGTATCTTTTCAGGTTCAAAAATCGGTTTCCCCATATCAACCTTCACCATATCACCCACCTTCTCTGCCCTGATAATGCCTGCGAGGGTCTCTATATGAAGGATGTTCTTATCAGAAAGGTTTCTGTCCCATATATATTTTGCAAGGCAACGTATTCCATTGCCACACATCTCTACTTCACAGCCATCTGCATTAAAAATCCTCATCTTAAAATCAGCAATATTTGAGGGATAAAGTAGCAGAAGCTGGTCAGCACCTATGCCGAATCTTCTATGGCATAACCTTTTAGATAAATCGCTGAACGCTGAATGCTGAACGCTGAACGCTTGCTCCCTGCAGTCTATAAGGATAAAGTCATTGCCGAGGCCGTGCATTTTTGTGAAATTTATCTTCATCCCGCACCTTTCAGAATACCCAGCAGCCTGCTACGGGGGTCAGGATATAAAAATTTCTTTTTGTAGAGTCTAATACCATGCAGAAAGGTGCGGGATTCATTTCAAAAATCCTGGAATCCTCTCTTTTCTTACAAGGTCACTGTATGTCTCGCGCTCCCTTATCAAGAAATGCTCTTTGCCTTTGACCATAACCTCTGCTGCCCTTGGCCGGCTGTTATAGTTAGAACTCATAGAAAATCCGTATGCACCTGCACCCATAACAGCGAGGTACTCTCCCTGCTTTACCCTTTTAAGTTCTCTCTCTTTGGCAAGAAAATCACTTGATTCACATATCGGGCCGACAACATCACATAGAACTGTATTTCTTTTTTTTCTGACGACAGGAAGCAGATGGTGATATGCACCATAAAACGATGGCCTTATAAGGTCGTTCAGCCCTGCATCCACAATAATAAATTCCTTCCCCTCGCCTTTCTTCAGATAGAGTGTCTTTGTAACAAGTATACCTGCATTACCCACTATAGACCTGCCAGGTTCAATTATCAGTGTAAGTCTTCTGCCTTTGAGTAGTGGAATTAGATTCTTTGCAAGGTCTTTCGGGAGAGGCGGCTCCTCATCCCTGTAAGAGATGCCAAGCCCACCTCCGGCATTGAGGTACTCTATCTTTGCACCCTGAATACTAAGTTTATCCATAAAGAATAGTACTCTCTTTAGGGCATCAACAAAAGGAGAAACATCTGTTATCTGTGAGCCTATGTGTTTGTGGATGCCGATAACTTTAATATTCTTTAATCCTGATGCAAGTCTGTAATGCTCTAAGGCATCTTCTATTGGTATGCCAAATTTATGTTTTCTGAGCCCTGTTGCTATATAAGGATGTGTTTCAGGGTCAATATCAGGGTTAATTCTCAATGCAACTGAAGCCTTTGTCTTCATCTTTCCAGCGACTCTATCAATCGCTCTAAGCTCATCTTCAGACTCTACATTGAACATGAGTATTTTTGACCTCAGGGCAAAACTTATCTCGTCCTCTGTCTTTCCAACACCAGCATACACAATTTTATCAGGTGGTATGCCCGCCCTTAATGCTATGCGAAGTTCTCCCCCGGAGACGACATCAGCACCTCCCCCATTTTTTGCAAAAAGCCTGAGTATTGCTGTATTTGAGTTCGCCTTGAGTGAAAAACAGATGACGTGTGGATATTCCTTAAATGCATCAGCATAAGCCCTGAAGTGTCTTAAAAGGGTATTGTAGCTATAGATGTATAGTGGTGTGCCGTACTTTTCAGCAAGCTTTTTGACAGGGATATCTTCTGCAAACAATTCGTTCCCATAGTATTTAAACAGATGCATTGTATAGGTTCCCGCTTGCTGATTTTTTCTTGATTTTTCTATATTTTTAACATATAAAAAGAGTAAAGTCAAAAAGAAAAGTGGTGGAGTTTGTAGGAGAAGATTATGGGGAAAAATATTGTAGAAAAGATATTTGAAGCACACAAGGTTTACGGAGATTTAAAAACAGGTGTACCTGTCGGATTAAGTGTTGACCATGTATATACGCAGGATGCAACTGGCACAATGGCATGGCTCGAGTTTGAGGCTATAGGACTCGACAGGGTAAAGGTACCACTATCTGTCTCTTACATTGACCACAATATGATTCAGTCAGATTATATGAACCCTGACGACCATCTCTTCCTTCAGACTGTTGCGGCAAGATATGGTGTATATTTTTCAAAGCCTGGAAATGGCGTATCCCATCAGGTACACCTCGAGCAATTTGCAGCCCCTGGCAAAACTGTCCTCGGTACAGATAGCCATACCCCAACAGGTGGAGGTATTGGCATGATAGCTATAGGGGTAGGAGGACTTGATGCAGCAACTGTTATGGCAGGAGCTCCTTTTGAACTCACCATGCCAGAGGTTATGCTTATAAAACTTACGGGCAAACTAAATAAGCCCTGGGTTACTGCTATGGATGTAATACTGGAGGTTTTAAGGAAGCTTACAGTCAGGGGAGGGATCGGGAAAATTCTTGAGTACGGCGGCCCTGGTATAAAAGACTTAAATGTAAATGAAAGGGCTACTATTACAAATATGGGCGCAGAACTCGGTGCAACAACTTCTATATTCCCGAGTGATAAAAGGACAAGACACTATCTAAAGGCACAGGGAAGAGAGCCTGACTGGATTGAGCTTGATGCTGATGAAGATGCAGAATATGCTTCTATTGTCGAGATAGACTTATATTCTATCGAACCTATGGTCGCCAAGCCCCACAGCCCTGATAATGTCGTGCCTATAAGAGAACTTTCTGGCAAAAAAATAGACCAGATCTGCATAGGAAGCTGCACAAACTCATCATACCAGATCATGAAGTCGGTTGCTTCGATACTCAAAGGTAAATCTGTTGCAGAGGGAGTAAATCTGCTGATAAATCCAGGCTCAAAGCAGGTATATGAGATGCTTTCACGTGAGGGGCTAACGGCAGACATGATAGCGGCTGGCGCAAGGATACTCGAATGTTCATGCGGCCCGTGCATCGGTATGGGTGGCTCACCTGGAACAGGACAGATATCCGTCAGGTCTTATAACAGAAACTTCAAGGGACGCAGCGGAAATAAAGATGCATTTGTCTATCTTGCAAGCCCTATTTCCTGCGCTGTGATGGCTATAAAAGGTGTAATGATTGACCCGAGAGACTCTGGGCTTCATCTCGATGAATTTGAAGAGCCATCCAGCTATCCTATTGATAACAACTTACTCATCCCTCCGAAAGAGAATTATGCAGAAATAACGGTTATCAAAGGACCAAATATAAAAGAGGTGCCTCTTAAAGAACCACTTCCTGAAAAGATCGAGGCTGAGGTACTTATAAGGCTCGAAGACAATATTACCACGGATGACATAATGCCAGCAGGCTCTGCGATTCTTCCATTGCGTTCAAATATACCTGCAATATCAGAATTTGTGTTTTCTAATCTTGACAATACATTCAGTAAAAGGGCAAAGGAAACAAAGTCAAGAGGCGGTGGGATTATAGTCGGCGGAGAAAATTACGGCCAGGGCTCTTCGAGGGAACATGCTGCAATTGCACCGATGTACCTTGGTATCCTTATAATTATTGCAAAGTCTTTTGCGCGAATCCACAGATCTAACCTGATAAACTTTGGCATCCTGCCAGTTCAGTTCAGTAATACAGAGGATTATGACAAGGTTGAAAAAGGTGACAGACTACTTATAAAGGATATGGAAGATTCATTAAAAGAAAAACAGTCTTACGTTGTATACAATCTGACAAAGAATTATTCATTCGAGGTGTTTTCGAATCTTAATGATAGGGAAAAAGAAATCATATTGGCTGGCGGCCTACTGGCATATACAAAGAAACACCCCGGCAGGATACACGATGCAGGATGCAAGATACGGGATGCAGGATAAAAGAAATCATGAATCATACATCATGCATCGGACATCATGCATCGGGTATCAAATAGCGCTTGGGGTAATTTGACAAGAAAACTATATAAAGGGTAAATTAAGAATATCTTCGGGCCGCTAGCTCAGTTGGTAGAGCACCGCCCTTTTAAGGCGGGAGTGGTTGGTTCGAATCCAACGCGGCTCACCAGAGCTTATAAAGGCTTCCAAAAAATCGAAGACTTTTTGGAATTTGGTCCCCATCGTCTAGCACGGCCTAGGACATCGCCCTTTCAAGGCGGTAACACGGGTTCAAATCCCGTTGGGGACGCCAATAAAATCAAGGGATTGCAGAATTAATCCCCCTATCCTACTCTTCAACTATCACTAAATTATGACTTTTTTGTCTTGGGAGAACACTAAAAGTGGTTTCCCAAATGCATTTTTGGGTTGAACCATTAAGAATAAGGCAATGCTCTCTTGAAGGTCGCTAAACTATATAGCTTCAATGATATAAGAATTGAAGACATCCCGGTTCCTGAGATAGGACCGGAAGATGCCTTGATGAAGACAAAGGCTTCTGGCATATGCTCTGGAGATGTGATGCCATGGTATATAGAAAAAAAGGCTCCCTTAGTCCTGGGGCATGAGCCAGCAGGTGAGATTGTTGAGGTTGGCAACAAAGCAATATCCTTTAAACCTGGCGATAGAGTCTTTACCCACCACCATGCACCCTGCCTCACATGCAGGTATTGCGTGCGGGGTGATTATGTTCAGTGTGAAACATGGAAGAGCACGAAGATTATCCCTGGCGGGATTTCAGAATATATACTGATACCAGAGACAAACCTCAGAAACGATACCTTGAAATTGTCTGAAAATGTGAGTTTCGAGGATGGGACATTGATTGAACCAACAGCCTGCGTAATAAAAGGGCTTAAACGTGCAGGACTTGGATTAAAAAACTCGTCACTTTATAAAAGCACAGTTCTTGTAATTGGGCTTGGAGTAATGGGACAGCTGAATATCCTAATTGCAAAAAGATACGGGGCAGGACATATCATTGGTGTTGATATGGTTCAGTATAGACTACAGAAGGCAAAGGAATTCGGAGCAGAGAGTGTTATTGATATATCAAAAAATAATCTTGTAGATTCCTTAAGAGTGCTTACCGATGGTGAGATGGCAGACATTGTTGTTGTTGGCCCGAATAGCGTGGAGGCAATGCAGGAAGGAATATTATGCGCTGCTGCGGGAGGAACAGTTCTCTTCTTCGCGCCTGCAAAGCCCGAAGAAAGACTGACAATTGACCCTAATTACCTTTATTTCAAGGATATAAACATAGTCACGAGTTATTCCTGTGGTCCTACTGATACAATAGATGCACTTGAGTTTATAGAAGAAGGGGTTGTGAGGGCCGAGATGCTTGTTACACACAGGTTTCCAATAGAGAAAACTGCCGAGGCATTCAGGCTGACTGCAGAAGCAGGGGATTCTTTAAAGGTATTAATAACCTTTGAGTGAATATAAAATTAATACAAACGCATTAAATGAAGTGTCATTGCGAGGAGCAGAGTGACGAAGCAATCCCAACAGTTAGAGATTGCTTCGCTATCGCTCGCAATGACAATGTAACAGTATTTAGTACGTTTGTATTAGTAATCCCCTACATCCCCCTTTAGAAAAGGAGGACTTTTTGGTATCTTTTTAGAAAAAGGAGACTCTTTAAATCCCCCCTTTATTAAAGGGGGGCAAGGGGGGATTACTAAAAAATCAAATCAATTAGTTAGGAGTATTTTTAGATGAAAAAAGGCAATTTTTACTGTGACATAGGGAACATAAAAAAACGAAAAACAGAAGACAAAAGCAGATTCTACAAGCACAGAGGCGATTTCGCATGGCAGGGCATAAAGACAGAAAAATATAAAATCGAAGGTGATGACTGGGCTGACATTATAAGAAGGGTGTTAATTGGTAGTCATGGAGAGTCTACAAGATTTCATCTAAGGTACTTTGAGATAATGCCAGGTGGACATAGCAGTTTCGAAAAGCATAAACACGAGCATGTTGTTGTAGGAATAAGGGGAAAGGGAAAAATCCTGTGCGGAAAGAAGACCTATAAGTTGGACTTCCTTGATACCCTTTATATAGCCCCCAATGTACCACATCAGATAAGTAATCCCTTTAATGAACAATTCGGTTTTTTTTGCATAGTAAATGCCAGGAGGGATAAGCCCTCCCCACCCTGTCATTGACCCGAAAATACCCCTCTTTAGCAAAGAGGGGTGAGGGGAGATTTTATGATTAAAAACTCGAATCATTTATTCTTAAAATCCCCCTTCATCCCCCTTTTCCAAAGGGGGAGTTTATGTTACCAAATGTGCACTCGATGTCATTCCCGCTTGTCGGTTCCGAATGCTTTCGGGATTCAAAGGGAACCTCTGTCAACTCATTTCAAAA
>JBFMAM010000072.1:0-7380 GCA_040755805.1 Nitrospirota bacterium | reverse complement strand
CAAGACCCGAAGGATATGTTGGGAGTCTTAATAACTGGGAAAGGTCAACTAATGCCCTTAAAAGGGCACTTGAGATAAAAGGACTTTCTTACGGGATAGACCCGGGTGCGGGTGTTTTCTATGGCCCTAAAATAGATATAAAGGTCAAAGATTCACTCAATAGGCCGTGGCAGTGCAGCACCATACAGGTTGATTTCAACAACCCTGAAAGATTTGATATGACCTACAGAGGAAATGATGGTAAAGAGCACAGACCTATAATGATACACAGGGCATTGATGGGTTCTTTAGAAAGGTTTTTCGGGATACTGATAGAGCATTATGCAGGGGCATTTCCTTTATGGCTTGCACCTGTGCAAATCGAAATCCTTACAATTGCCGATAGGCATAAGGATTACGCGATAGCTTTATCAGAAAGGTTAAGATCAGAAGGAATAAGGATAGAGTTAAATCTTGACAATGAAAAGGTCGGCTACAAGATTAGAAATGCCGTTATAAGAAAGGTGCCCTATTTGGTTATAATAGGTGATAAAGAAGTAGCTGAGAAAAGATTGACTGTAAGGAAACGCAGTGGCGAAAATATAGAGCTAATGACAATAGATGAATTTATCGGGATAATAAAAGATGAAGTAGACAGTAGACAGTAAACCCCGCACCAGGTGTTTACATCCGTACTTTTTGTGGTGCGGGGTAAACATCTATTTTCTTCTGTATGCTGTTTGCTGTATACTGTTTACCCCGTTAGAAAGCCCCGCCATTTATGGCGGTGATGATATAAACAAAATTTTAATTCCTTACAGGAAGGGCGGGGTAAAAGCCCTGTCCTTTCTAACGGGGTTTACTTTTAAAATGGAGGTGAGAGTATAAGCAAAAATATAAGGGTCAACGAACAGATAAAGGCTAAGGAGGTCAGGCTGATAGATGTTGATGGGAAACAGCTCGGCATTATGCCAGTAAGTAATGCTTTAAAGATTGCAGGCGATAGAGGTCTCGATCTTATAGAAGTAGCTGCAAATGTTAGTCCGCCGGTCTGCAAGATACTCGATTTTGGAAAGTACAGGTACCAGTTGAGCAAGAGACAGGCACAGAGGAAAACAATAGAGATAAAAGAGGTTAAGATCAGGCCTCAGATAACAAAACATGACCTTGAATTGAAGGTGAAAAGTATAAGACGTTTTCTCGATGAAGGTAATAAGGCAAAGGTTACGATGTCCTTTAAAGGCAGGGAGATTATCAGGCCTGAACTCGGTATGAAAATAATCGAAAAGATACCACAATTACTTACGGGAAAGTTTAGTGTTGAACAGTTACCAAAACTTGAAGGTAATCATATAACCATGGTTATTGCACCAAAATAAATAAGAAGTAAGAAATAACCCAAATGTTGCATAAAAAGACTGGCAGACGAGCTGAAAAACCTTTACAAAGCGACAAGATTTTATTCTGATACACATGACTGTACATTTAACCTATAGTGCATTTTGCAAAGAGGCTGGCTGGTTAGACAAAGGTCTATAAGGTGTCGCTGGTAAAGCTTTTTCAGCACATCTGCCAGCCATATTGGAAATAAGTTTTGCAACTGTTGAGATAAGAAATGAGAAGAAGTAAAATCATAATTTCCCATTTCCTATTTTTCATTTTTAAGTTTAGAGGGAGGTTAAATGCCAAAGCTTAAAACTCATAGGGGGGCAGCAAAAAGATTTAAAGTTACAGGCACTGGTAAGATAAAGAGGCAGAGTGGTTATAAAAGCCATCTTCTTACAGGGAAACCTGCAAAGAGGACAAGAAGACTGAGGAGAGCGACTTTGGTTTCAGGTAGCGAATCTGTTAACATTAAGAGACTTTTACCATATGGTTAAATAACCAATGACCAAATTACAATAACCAAACAATCATTTGAGTTTGGTGATTGGTAATTGGTTATTAGAGCTTATTTGGAATTTGGTTATTGGTGTTTGGTTATTGTAATTTTTTGGAGGAGGAATATATGCCGAGGGCAAAGGGTGGGTTTAAGACAAGGAGAAGAAGAAAGAGGATATTAGAGAGGGCGAAGGGCTACTATGGAGCTAAAAGCCGTCTCTATCGAGTTGCAACGGAAGCTGTTGACAGATCACTGCGGTATGCATACAGAGACCGTAAGGTAAGAAAGCGCGAATTCAGGGCGCTCTGGAACATCAGAATAAATGCTGCTGCACGTGCGCTCGGGCTGACTTACAGCCAGTTTATGGCAGGGCTGAAAAAGGCAAATATTAAATTAAACAGGAAAGTACTTGCAGATATGGCTCATAATGATCCGCAGGCATTCAATCAGCTCGTAGAGACTGTAAAGGTTCAACCTACCTTTTAAACCAATAATACAATTAATACAATTAACCACAGATTCACCCCGTTAGATAGTGAGCATCTAACGGGGGAACCACGGAGGAAAAGAGCATGGAGCATAGAGCTATTAGCAATGCATACGTTAAACGGTTAAGGCAATGAAGCCCGCCCCGTTAGATAATAATTATTATCTAACGGGGCCCGTATCGGTTATGTGTAACGGTAACGTGAAAAAGCCGAATAACGAAACCGCTGGACGAAACGGGCATCGTTACCGTAGCCGTCTCTTTGCTCTTAGCTCCGTGCTCTGTGACCTCTGTGGTGAGACTTTTGTAAGAGCCTATTGATGCTTGATATTGTTTCTGTCAAAAAGACGTTCCTCGATGAGTTGAATTATGTTACCAACCTGACCGAACTCCAGCAGTTAAGGATAAAATACTTAGGTAAAAAGGGGCTTGTTACTTATGAACTTAAGACCCTTTCTACAATCTTACCTGAGTTAAGGCCAGCATATGGTAAGACAATAAATGAGATTAAGAGTTATATCGAGGAGGAGATAAATAAGAGAGAGTATCTTCTGAAAAAGGAAGAACATAAAAAACGCATCCTTTCAGAGGCTATAGACATAACCCTGCCAGGGAAGTTTACACCATTCGGTAGGGAACATCCCATAAATAAGGTACTTTCCGAAATAACCGAGATATTTATTTCAATGGGATTTGAGGTTGAAGAAGGCCCTGAAGTAGAACTCGACTATTATAATTTTGAAGCACTAAACATGCCAAAGGACCATCCTGCGAGGGACATGCAGGATACATTTTATATCTCTGACGATGTCATCCTTAGAACCCATACCTCACCTGTCCAGATAAGGGTTATGGAGAAGAGGAAGCCACCCTTGAAGATTATCGCTCTAGGCAAGGTTTACAGGTGCGATGCAGATATTTCCCATACACCCGTGTTCCATCAGGTAGAGGGTTTCATGGTTGATACGGATATTGCCTTCAGCGACCTCAAAGGGGTACTGGAATCCTTTATCCATAGTATTTTTAGTGTAGAGACAACTGTAAGATTCAGGCCGAGTTTTTTCCCGTTTACAGAGCCAAGCGCTGAAGTGGATATCGGCTGTAATTTCTGTTCTGGAAATGGATGTAAGATATGTAAGAATACGGGATGGATCGAGATATTAGGTGCAGGTATGATAAATCCGAGGGTGTTCGAAATGGTTGGATATGACCCCGAAATATATTCGGGGTTTGCCTTTGGTATGGGTGTAGAGAGAGTTGCTATGCTCAAATACTCAATAGATGATATACGGCTATTCTTTGAGAATGATATGCGGTTTTTGAGACAATTTTAAGTGTAATAAATTTGTCAGATACATTTTGCATGTTTGGAATAAGGAAAAGTTGGTATATCAATGCATTGATAACAACAATAGACCTAAACGTTGCATTAAGAGGAGGCAGACATGCTGAAAAACCCTTGCAATTCGACAAAATTTTATTCTTATACACATGACTGCATTCTTCACCCCGCACCACAGAAAGCCACGCCCCGCACCAAAAATTTTTGGTGTCGGGGCACGTGTGTAAGCCCTGCTCTTACACGTAAGGGCAGGGTAAATATGTGGTGCGGGGTTCACCTTATGTGCCTTTCAGCAAAAGGCTGGCTGGCCACATTAAGGTCTTTGTGGAGTCTCAGGGCAAGCCTTTTTCAGCATATCTGCCTCCAATATACGAATAAATTTTATGCAACTGATGGGTAGAGAAAGAGAAGAGGTTTGTATCTTGACCTTAATAAAGGTTATAAAGGAAGAGTTTGTACGGGGAGGATATAATGGAGAATGATAAAATTATCCGATGGGAATATCAGATAGAGGCGGTTCTGAAGTTCTGTTTTGCCTTTTTGATAGCTGTCATAATATCCAGCATTGTCATTTACTTTAGGCTGGCAGAGACTGTAGGAAAGAGCTATTATGAGGTTATCTTCACTTTAAAGACAAAACGTGAATTACTCCTTCAAACCGTAATCCTGAGTGTATTGCTTCAGATCATAGTGGGCACCTTATGTACTATCCTTGTACTTATCTTTGCATCCCATAAGATCGCAGGCCCTTTTTTCAGACTGGAGAAGGTTTTTGAGACCATCGGTGCATGCGATCTTACTATTGTAATCCGATTAAGGGCAAAGGATCAGTTCAAGGCATTGGCCGAGCGGTTAAATAAAATGATTGAGGGCTTGAAATATAAGGTGAAAGTGGTGAAGGCATCTTTTTCTAGATTCGACAGGGTTAGTGGAAAGCTCAAGGGGTCTATAGAGAGAGGTATAACAGATGTAGAGCTCATAGAGATGGTGAAAGACCTGGATAAAGAGATATCAGAGTTAAAAAAATCCCTGATCGAATTTGATACGTGATGTTAATAAAAAACCCTCCGAAGACATTATTTATACCTTTTTTAATCCTCTGCCCATTAGTCTTTACTCATATTATTGTCTCATCTCTCTTCAAGGCTGATGTCCATGACCTTGAAGGTAGGTGCGAAAGCTGCCATATAAATATTCCAAAAGGGGAAAAAGGCGAAAGGCTTATCTTTGTAAAAGGGATAACCCAGCTCTGCTTAGACTGTCATAATAGGAGCGATGTAGTCTCTCATCCTGTGGATACAATACCTTCTATGAATGTCCCTGGGGATTTACATCTCGATTGGAAGGGCCAGATGACATGTGCTACATGCCATGACATTCATCAAAAAGAAAGAAGATCCCTATCTGGAGAAGGCCGTTACTTCCTCAGACGTGTCGAAACAGGGAAGGCTTTCTGTTCTAGCTGTCATGATAGGATATTAGAGGAGGGCCATAAGGCGCTCCTTGATGTAGCGCATATTGGTTTTAAGTATAGAGAAATAGATACCAGAGGTGAGATAGATAAAACCTCTGCTGAGTGCCTGAGATGCCATGATGGCTCTATAGCCAGTCAGACAAGTACGAAGATCGGTATAGGCATCTGGGAACACAGCCGGGAAGAAACCTCTCACCCTATAGGGGTTGAATATCCGAGAGGCCCGGAGTCACATAATGATTATGTCGATATCAGGAGATTACCACCACAGATAAAACTGATCGATGGGAAGATTGGATGCACCACATGCCATAATCCTTATTCGAAAGAGAAGGGTCAGCTTGTTATGAGTAACGAAGGCAGTGCTCTCTGCGTGACCTGCCATATCAGGTGAGGTGAATATGACTAAAAAGACTTATCCGAGATTTAGGCGCCGTAATTTCTTTATTAAAAAGAGGTTCCAAGCCAATTTTATCCTTCGTTTCATTTTTGTTCTATTTATTGCTTCCTTGGTATATGGATCTACCCTTTATAGGATACTCGATAAGAGGTTCGAAGAAGGCCTTTACAGTCCACATCTCAGATTGGAATCCACAGTGGAGATTTTGGGCCCTACATTAATTTATGTAAATCTTTCGGTCTTTCTGGTTCTGATCCTTATATCGGTGGTTGTGATCTTATTCATATCGAGAAGGATTCTGGATCCATTGAATAGACTGAAGATAGATGCAGCGAGGGTTGAAAAGGGGAATCTCCTTATAGAAGAATCTCCTAAGTCAGGACATTTAGGAGTAAAGTCCGGCGAGGCTTTTATTAAGGCTATAAAGGATATCAGGGAGAAGATTATCAGGCTCAAGGACTCAGCAGATGCTTTAGAGATAATGACTGGAAAATTGAAACTTCTCACTGAACTTAAAGAGCTACCCAGAGAAAAGGTTAAAGAGATAACCCTTGATATTGAGTCAAAAAAGAACGAGTTCAATAAGGTCTTATCAGAGTTTAAGATAGAGTAAACCCCGTTAGAAAGGACGGGGCTTTTACCCCGCCCTTTCTGTTAAGGAATTAAAATATGTGTTCATAGCATCCCCGCTATAAATAGCGGGGCTTTCTAACGGGGTAAATGGAATGGGTCAAAGGATATAATAAGCACCATGCGTGTACCGTATGAATGGTTAAGGGAGTTTGTTGATATCACTGTTACCCCTGAAGAGGTAGCAGACAGGCTTACCATGATCGGCCTCGAGGTTGAGGCAGTAGAGTCTGTGAAAGGCGATACCGTTTTTGAGATTAATGTCACTCCGAATAGGCCCGACTGTCTCGGTATAATAGGCATTGCGAGAGAAGTGTCTGCAGCCTTTAAGACTCCCCTGAGAATACCTGCACATGAGATTAAAGAAGAGCTGCCTCTTTCTGATTTTTCTGTTGAGATTCTGAGCCCTGAACTCTGCAATAGATATACGGGAAGAGTGATAAAAGATGTTAGGATTTCTGATTCTCCTGATTGGATTAAAACAAGGCTTGAAAAATGTGGTATAAGGGCCATAAATAATATTGTTGATATTACAAACTATCTGCTTTTGGAGTTTGGACATCCACTCCATGCATTCGACGCTGATACAATCCGCCCCTGTATTGTCATTCCCGCGAAAGCGGGAATCCAGAGTGGTAAAAAGATAAGGATTGGTACACCAAATATAATAGCGGGGCAGGGTGTCAAAATCGTAACCCTCGATGGTATAGAGAGGGAATTGCCTGAGGATGCACTGCTTATATGGGACAGCATTAGGCCAGTTGCAATTGCAGGTATCATGGGTGGGTTAGAGACGGAGGTTTCTTATAAGACAAAGAACATCTTTCTTGAGAGTGCATATTTTGAGCCTTTTTCAATCAGGAGGACATCAAAAAGATTAAATCTTGTAAGTGAGTCTTCTTACAGGTTTGAAAGGGGCACTGATATAGAGTTTCTTGAGGGTGCCCTCAACAGGGCAGCCCTTATGATAAGGGAGATTGCTGGTGGAATAATTCATGAAATAATAGATGTGTATCCGGTGAAATATGTGCCTGTACCCATAGAGATAAGATATGAAAGGATAAACAGAATCCTAGGGACAGATCTCTCGAATATGGATATGCTTGAAATACTGAATAGGCTTGGTATTAAAACAGAGGATAAGGAAGATGTTTTTATTGTATATCCTCCTGCATTCAGGCGTGAC
>JBFMAM010000071.1:0-7386 GCA_040755805.1 Nitrospirota bacterium | reverse complement strand
TGCATCCCGTGTTCTTAAGGAGGTTAAGGACAGACTTTATTTCTTAGAAAAGGTAGGACTTGATTATCTCACACTTGATAGGTCATCCCTTACGCTCTCGGGTGGAGAGGCACGGAGGATAAGGCTTGCAACACAACTGGGCTCTTCCCTCACAGGAGTCCTCTATATACTCGATGAACCCAGTATAGGTATGCACCCGAGGGACTGCAAAAAACTCCTCGAAAGCCTTTCATCAATAAAGGATGCTGGCAACACTGTTATTGTTGTTGAACATGACGAGGAGACAATAAGGTGGGCTGATCATGTTGTGGATATGGGCCCTGGTGCAGGGCTCAGGGGTGGCTGGGTTGTTGCTTCAGGAAGACCTGAGGAAATAGAGAGAAACGAAAAGTCAATAACGGGGAAATACCTCAGTGGTTCGATGTCAATAGATATCCCCTTTGTGAGGAGAAAGCCAAAGGACTTTATAAGAATAATAGGCGCTCAAGAGTTCAATCTCAAGAATATCGATGTCGATATCCCGCTTGGAACCTTTATATGTGTCACAGGGGTTTCAGGTTCGGGTAAAAGCACACTCGTACTCGAGATACTCTATAAAGCGCTTTCAAAAAAATTATGTAAGGACACGGCATGCCGTGTCCCTACCCCTGGTCGTTATAAAGAAATAACAGGCATGGATAAGATAGACCGTGTGAAATGTGTTGATCAATCACCTCTCGGAAAGACCCCCAGATCCAATCCAGCAACATATACTGGCATCTTCTCATTTATTAGAGAGCTATTCTCACAGGTGACTGATTCAAGGATAAGGGGATACACACCTTCGAGGTTCAGTTTCAACCTTCTAGGCGGGAGGTGTGAATCCTGCCGTGGAGATGGTCTGATTAAGGTGGAGATGCATTTCCTACCCGATGTTTATATACCATGCGATACATGCAAAGGGAAAAGATACAATAAAGAGACTCTTGATATCAGATATAAGGGGAAGAATATAGCAGAGGTGCTTGGAATGACTGTATCCGAGGCACTTCAATTCTTCTCATCAATCCCTCCTATAAGGCAAAGACTTGATGTGCTTGAAGATGTCGGGCTCGGGTATTTACAGCTCGGACAACCTGCCGCAACACTTTCAGGCGGTGAGGCACAGAGGGTAAGGCTTTCGAAAGAGATAGGGAAAAAATCAACAGGCAACACCCTCTATATACTCGATGAACCCACTACAGGACTCCATTTTGTTGATATCCAGAAACTTCTTAATGTAATAAACAGCCTTGTTGATTCAGGAAATACAGTTATTATAATAGAGCACAACCTCGATGTGATAAAATCTGCTGACTATATTATAGACCTCGGGCCTGAAGGTGGAGAAGGAGGTGGGATGATTATCGCAGAAGGCACACCAGAGGAGGTCAGCATGAACCCCAATTCATATACCGGGCGGTTTCTATGGAACAAACTGTCAAGGCTCAGCCATGCGAGGGTAGCATGAAAGAAAATTTCAAATTTCAAATTTCAAATTTCAAATTTCAAACAAAGATTTTTTATTTGTTACTTTTCACTCTTCACTTTTCACTCTTCACTTTTTTATGTGCCTGTACACCCCAGAAAGATAAGGTCTATAGAAAAACCAGAATCATGATGGATACAATTGTTACCATAAATGTTGTATCTAATTCAAAAGATAAAGCTGAGAAGGCAATAGATGCTGCATTTTCAGAGATAGAAAGATTAGAAAAAATAGTTAATTTTTTTTCGCCTGATAGTGAGGTATCCTTGATAAACAGAAATGCTGGTATCTCTGAAGTAAGGGTATCACATGAGACCCTGAATATACTCGATAATGCATTATCTGTCTCGGAAAATACCGAAGGTGCCTTTGATGTGACTATAGGCCCTGTTATAACACTCTATGACTTTTATAAAAAGATAAAACCTGAGGGCAGAGCAATTAAAAAAAATCTGCTGTTAGTAAATTACAAAGAGTTAATTATTGACAGAAATAAATCTACTGCATTCCTGGGAGGAAAGGGTATGCTTATTGATCTCGGTGGAATATCAAAGGGATATGCTGCGGACAGGGCAGTGGAGACACTGAAAAGACAGGGAATAAATTCCGGGCTTGTCTCAATTGCAGGAGATATCAAGGCATTCGGACTTAAACCTGATGGAAGGCCATGGAAGATAGGCATAAGGAATCCGAGGGCAAAGGGCCCTGATGACGAGATAATGGCAACTATTGAGCTTAGAGATATGGCAATATCCACCTCTGGAGACTATGAGCGCTGTTTTATACTTGATGGGAAAAGATACCATCATCTCCTGAATCCAAAAACCGGCTATCCAGCCGAAGGATCTCAGAGTGTAAGTGTTATAACAGAGAAGGGTGTATTTACAGATGCGTTCTCAACAGGTGTCTTCATCCTTGGCCCTGAAAAGGGAATAAAGGTCCTCGAAAAGATGGGCTTTGATGGGATAATAGTTGATAGTCAAGGGAAGGTATATACCACGCCTAACATCAGAGGGAAGGTTGCCCTGAAATGAATTCAGGGTTAAAAGGAATACTTAACAGTACCACAATAGCTGACAGAATTCTTTTATCTGTACTTATATTGCTGTCTTTTTCAGGCATTGTGTTTATTAAAGAGGTTCTTCCTGAGGGCAGAACAGTCCGGATAGAGGTTGATGGTCAGCCTGTCTATGTATTGCCTATCGATAAGGACAGGATTGTGTCAGTAAATGGCTCCGAGGGCAAAACGGTTATCGAGATAAAAGATCAAAGGGTGCGAATAACCGAATCTCCATGCCCTAATAAGCTATGTGTACATCGGGGATGGATCGAACATGGTGCAATAATATGTCTTCCAAACAGGGTTGTTATAACTGTAGGTGATTACAAAAAGGGGGATTCTCAAAGGGGAATAGAATCTCCCTTTGACGCTGTTGATGCAATTACAGGATAAATACCGCATAGCCCTGCTCTCTGCCTATGCACTTGGCCTTCATAGCTTTGAGAGTCTGTTACCAACACCAATCCCTTGGTTGAGACTCGGCCTTGCAAATATCATCACCCTTATAACATTATTGCTTTACGGCATCTGCGCAGCAAGCATGGTCACACTTATAAGGGTGACTCTCGCATCGTTATTCACAGGCACATTCCTCGGCCCTGCCTTCATTTTGAGCCTCGGAGGTGGAGTCACAAGTACCCTTACCATGGGTTTTGTCTTATCTTTATCACCAAGATTATTCAGCCCACTCGGTCTGAGCCTCATCGGTGCATTGTTTCACAATATTGCCCAGCTTGTTCTTGCTTACTTTCTATTCATACAGAGAATCGAGGCAATACTTCTGATAAGCCCTGCCATTATTCTTATAGGCACACTGACAGGCGCTGTAAACGGTATCGTTTCGCATATCCTTATTGATAACTTGAAAAATACAGAGAAGAAGATTCAAAATGGTTAAAAGAAAGAGGTATTTTCAGGTGAAAATCATCTGTCCTATATGTAAAAACACAACCACATGGGAGGAAAATCCCTGGAGGCCTTTCTGTTCTGAAAGGTGCAAGCTTATTGACCTCGGTAAATGGATATCAGAGGAATACAGAATAGCAGGGGAAAAAGCAGAGAGCGAAGAGCAAAGTGCAAAGAGCAAGGAACAAAAGAGCTAAGAGCACAGAGACGGCTACGGTAATGATGCCTGTTTCGTCCAGCGGCTACGTTGTTCGGCTTTTTCATCCGCCTCAGGCGGACCCTTACACGTAACCGATACGGGCCCCGTTAGATAGTAATTATTATCTAACGGGGCGGGCTTCGTTGCCTTAACCATTTAATAAGCCTTAGGCTTATTAACGTATGCATTGCTAATAGCTCTATACTCTATGTTATAGGCTCTATGCTGAAACAGGAGGTTATTATGACAAAGATAGCAGTTGCAGGGGCAGCAGGAAGGATGGGAAGCAGGATTACTGCACTCTCAAGGGAATACGAAGAACTTCAATTAGCAGGTGCATTTGAGAAAAAAGGCCATAAGGATATAGGTAAGGATGTCGGAACAGTAGTTGGTATCGGAGAAACTGGTGTAATACTTGTTGATAGCCTTGAATCAATCATTGACAATGTTGATTTAATTATTTCTTTTACTACAGTAGAAGCAACAAAGGAACATCTGAGGCTTGCATCCTCAAATGGTAAGGCCATGGTTATAGGAACAACCGGTTTCACAAAAGATGACTTGAAAGAGGTCTCTGAACTTACGAAAATTATCCCGTGTGTAATGGCATCCAATATGAGTATGGGCGTAAACCTTCTTCTAAAGGTGTTGCAGGATATTGCTAAAGTGCTTGGAGATGACTACGACGTTGAGATTATTGAGGCACACCACAGGATGAAAAAGGATGCTCCGAGCGGAACTGCATTAAAGATGGCACAGGTAATCGCAGAGGCTATAAACAGAAATCTTGATGAAGTCGCTGTATATGCAAGAAAGGGGGTTATTGGCGAGAGGACTAAAAAGGAGATCGGAATTCAGACTATACGTGCAGGTGATATTGTAGGGGAACACATGGTTATTTTTGGTGGCCTCGGCGAAAGGATTGAGATCACTCATAAGGCATCGAGCAGGGATACATTTGCAAGAGGAGCATTAAAGGCTGCACTCTGGCTTTCAGGGAAACCAGCAGGGCTTTATGATATGGAGGATGTGCTGGGGCTAAAGTAGTAGCTGTTATTTAATCACCCTCAAAAATGCTTCAACCACCTGAGGATCAAACTGTGTTCCACTGTACCTTTTTAATTCTGATATAGCATATTCTTTCCCAGGGGTTGATCTGTATGGCCGTTGTGATGTCATAGAGTCAAATGAGTCGGTAACAGAGATAATTTTTGACAGAAGAGGTATCTCATCACCTTTAAGCCCGTCGGGATAGCCTTTCCCATCTATCCTTTCATGGTGCGACCTTATTATTGGAAGGATATTCTGTAACTGCCTTATAGGTCTAAGAATCTCCTCACCTTTTACAGGGTGCATCTTAACAAGGTTAAATTCCTTAATAGAGAGTCTTTTAGGCTTTTCAAGGATTACATCATAGGTTCCTATCTTTCCTATGTCATGAAGGAGGGCTGCTATTTTGAGGGTCTCAATATCTTTCTCCTTGAGTCCCATCTCCTTAGCTATAGCTATGGCATAATTTGTGACACGCTCTGAATGACCCTTTGTCCATGGGCTCTTTGCATCTATTGCGTTGACAAAGGAAAGGATAAGACCCTCATAGAGTTCTTTAAGCTCTCTGTAAGAAAAATCAAGGTCTCTGAGCATATTTAAAAATGCATCACGGCTTTCAGCGAGTTTCTTTTCCTTATTTTTTATCTCTGTGACATCAATCAGTGAATGCACATAAGCTTTAACGAGACCTTCTTCATCGAGGATGGGTGTGACATGTGTCACAAAGTATTTGTTGAATCTTCTCTCATAATATTCAAGGGTCTCTGTGTTGCGGATGTTGCCTGACCTTGGTAATGGACAGCCTTCAATCTGTGTATCTCTACCATGGATTAGTTCATAACATTTTTTACCTATTATCTCCCTGAGTGGAATCCCTACGAGCCGGGAAATATAGCTATTTGTCCTCATTATATTAAAATTCACGTCGAGGAGCATAACACCGTAGGGCATGGAATCAAATGTTGCCTTCCATTCCCCTAATGTATGTTTGAGTGTCTTTTCATATTCTTTCCATATACTGTTATCCCTGACAATACTCCTGCTTTTTAAAAAATTTCTCTTTTTATCATAAATGGCTGTGGCATTTATCAAAACAGGGAGCAGTGTTCCATCCTTTCTTTTAAGATCGAACTCAACATTTTCCACAAAGCCTTTGCTCTTTAACTCAGTAAAGGCATTCTGGAAAGTTTTCAGGCCATCATCCGTAAGAAGCTCTGTAAGCTTCATCTTGTCTACAACCTCATCTCGTTCGTAGCCAAGTATCCTGAGCCATGTATCATTTATTTCGAGAATCGTTCCATCAGGGCTTATGGAATGATACCCATCAGGGGCATTTTGATAGAGGTCACGATATTTTTCTTCAGATTCCTTAGCAACCTTAAGGAGCCTTGCCCTTTCATTTACAAGATAACCCATGACTGTGGAGGTTAAAGGTGTAAGGACGATCAGGCTGTGGAAGATGATATCAAAAGGTTGAGACTGCTGGAAAAAATTCCTGATTACCTCACTGCCATATATTGTATAACTATAAAAGAGATAGGCTATAGGAAGAAGCCATCCTGAAAGGGTAACAGCAATAGCGAGTTTAGATTTCATGGCTTTTTATATTTTTCCAATTCTTCCTTGATCTTCTCTATTTCTTCTTTAAGCTCTATCATCTTAAGCTCCCTGCCAATTGCTATATTATAAAACTCCTCAAGCTCTTTAACCTTTTTGTTTAGTTCTTCCTCTGCCCGCTTGCGCTTGGTGATGTCCAGTAAGGTTCCTATAACAGCCGGGCGTGCATTATAAATTATTCGGGAACCATAGACCTCTATATGAATAATCTCGTTATTCTTTGTTATACCCCTGAAACCATAATTGATGGCTTCGACTTCTCCGGATATCCGTCTGAGTAAGTTTTCCTTGACAATTGACCAATCCTCTGGCAGGGTCAGATCCTGGGGACCCTTCCTGTCTATCAATTCCTCAACTGCGTAGCCAAATATCTCAGCCAATCGAGGATTGACATACTTAAATATTTCATCCTGTATAAGATAGACGCCGATGAGAGATTTCTCTGCCAAGATTTTGAATTTACTCTCCGATTCCTTTAACATATTCTCTATCTGCTTGCGTTCCTCAATAAGATTCCAGATCAGCCTGGCACTATGGCCACCTAACACCTCGACATTTAAAGGCCTAAGTCTAAGTAATTCCTCTTGAACTTTTTCGCTCCCTGCTACATTGATTATTTCTTTAAGTCCTTTTTTATTCATGAATTCCTTGTAATCAGTAGCTGTTGGTATGTTCAACTCTTTAGCCAATTTTATTCCGGGGGCATCGGCATTAATATCAACAACACCCATGATATTCACCGTTCCGCTTTTATAAAACAACTCAATAAGCGCCCCTCCCCCCTTACCTGCTCCTACTATGAGTATATTTGTCTTATCTTCTGCCATTTTCTACTCCCATTTTTTATACCCTTTCAACTCTTCCTTTAATCTCTCTATTTCTTCTTTAAGCTCTATCATCTTAAGCTCCCTGCCAATTGCTATATTATAAAACTCCTCAAGCTCTTTAACCCTCTTCCCCATGTCTTTCTTAAGTTTCACACTTTCTGTTACATCTATTATGGTTTCTATGGCAGAGATTACATTACCAGACAGGTCTCTTATTGGA
>JBFMAM010000070.1:3196-7433 GCA_040755805.1 Nitrospirota bacterium | reverse complement strand
TTTTTATCTTACATTTTACATTTTTCATCTAAAAATACTCCTTAAGTCGTCATTCCCCAATTTAATCGGGGAATCCAGTTCCTTTTTTTTCTGGATTGCCCGGTCAAGCCGGGCAATGACGGTAATGGCATCGGGTAGTAATATTTTCATCGTCCTTTGTGCCGATAGATCGGCATGAATGTTTCATTTTGCACTTTGCATTATCTTTGCCCTTCCACTAAGTGGATTAAACGTAACTGTCATCTCTTCATCTTCATTTCTCAGATGAATTGTAATGTTTTCCTGGATACCAAAAGAGCCGAAAAATATTACTACCTGTCCTTCTTTAACCTCACCTTTTGACTGAAGTTCTAAAGTCAAAAGGCCTTTGAACCTCTCTGTCTTTTCACCGTCAGAATCTTTCCACGAGATGGTATCTGCGTCGAGGTCAAATTTCAAGAAGTGAGTCTCCTTTGTAGTTATCGCACTGTCATTCAGATATCTCAACATAGATGCGATCCTTCCTGCATCAGCCTTCAGCTTTTTCTCACCAAACCCATAAAAGGAGGGAAAGACAATAGCCAGTAATAAGGAAATTATAAATATAACTGCTATAAGCTCAAGAAGGGTAAACCCCGCCGATTTGCATTTATAAATTCCAATTCGTAATATCTGCATCTTTGCCTTGGCCGCCTTCTTTGCCATCAGCACCATAACTCAGAATATCGAAGTCTCCATGGATACCAGGTGAAACATAAGTATATGGATTACCCCATGGATCAAGGGGTATTTTCCTTTGCTCCAGATAGCCACCTTCTCTGTAATTGTTAGGAACCCTTCCAATGGTTGGCTTTTCGATAAGGGCCTCGAGTCCCTGTTCGGTGCCTGGATAAAAGCCGTTGTCAAGTTTAAATAACTTGAGTGCGGTCTCAAAATTTCTTATCTGAATCTTTGCCTCTGCTATTCTTGCTTCATCTGTTCTGCCAATTATCCTTGGTGCTATGATAGCAGCCAGAAGGCTGAGGATAAAGACAACAACAATGATCTCGAGGAGAGTAAAGCCCTTTTCAAATCCCCCCTTCCCCCCCTTTTCTAAAGGGGGGTTAAGGGGGATTATTTTCATTACCCTTTGTGTCTCTTTAAGACATGAATGGTTCATTTTTTAACTTTTCTCTGTGCCCTCTGTGGTTCCCCCGTTAGATGTTTACTATCTATTCCCATAGTTACCTCACCAACTGGTTCAACTGGAACATGGGCAGCAGGACTGCAAGAACAATAAAACCTACCACAAGGCCCATCAATAAGATCATCAAAGGTTCAAGCAAAGAAAGCATCCTTTGAACCCTTCTGCCAAATTCTTCTTCATAAGAATCTGCAGCCTTATTTAAGATATCTACCAGCCTTCCACTTCTTTCGCCTGTAGATATTAACTGTATAAGAACGGGCGGGAATCCTGAAAGAGATGCAGAAAGCCTTGCACCCTCTGCAACCTTTTTACCTGCATCTAAAATCCTGTTTTCAAGTGCAATGTTGCCGATGGATTTTGCAGAAAGTTCAAGTGCCTTAAGTATAGGTAATCCACCTTCGAGAAGAAAACTTAGTGTCCGTGAAAATCTTGCAAAATATAAAGTCTGTATAATATTACCTGGCAATCTCAGTATCGTTTTATCAATTAGCAGCCTGTGTTCCCTCATTAATTTCATTAAGGTAAAAGCTCCTAAAACAATTGTTATTAAAAGGACCCACCAGTAATAACGGAAAAAGTTGCTTATGTTTATTAAAACAATTGTTATTAATGGTAGAGCGCTTTTAGTGTCTTCGAATATCTTCACTATTTTGGGTATGACAAAGGTGAAAAGGAATGACATCACAATAAACACAATGCAGATTATAAATACCGGATATATCATAGACATCATTACCTTTGCCCTGATTGCAGCTTGATTTTCAAGAAAATCTGCAAGCTTGACCAGAACCCTATCGAGTGTGCCACTTGCCTCACCGGCTGACACCATATTTCTATAGAATTCTGGAAAGATTTTTTGATGATCTTCAAGTGCGCGAGATAGGCTTGTACCCCCTGAAACCCGCTCCCTTACACTGACAAGAAGCCGCTTCCAGAAACCCCTGTTCTCTTCAGAAAGCGCCCTGAGTGCCTCCATCATGGGAACACCCGAGGAAAGTAAAATTGATAGTTGTCTTGTTATTGCAGGTAGAAGAGCAGTTTCAGGCTTGCGGGGGAAAAACCTCTTTTCCCTGTGGATGAACTCCTTGACTTCTTTTGGGAAGAACCCCGAGTCTTTAACCTTCGAGACAGCGTCCTTCAGACTATCAGCCTCAATTGTGCCAGTAGCCTCGGTGCCATCGGTCTTATAGCCTCTATATTGGAAGATTGGCATATTCTCGAAAATTAAAATCCTAAATTCTAATTTCTAAATCCTAAACAATTTGTTTTAAATTTTGGTCATTTGAATTTGTTTAGAATTTAGGATTTCGGATTTAGAATTTTTCCGTCTCATCCTTCAACATAGTCTTTCTGTGTTACCCTTAATACCTCTTCGATAGTAGTAACACCATCTATAGCCTTTTCGAAACCATCAACCCGCAGGGTTCTCATCCCTCCTGAGATTGCTACATTCTTAATGCTCTGTGAGTCTGTCCTCTCTGTAATCAAATGTCTTATCTCGTCTCCCATAATAAGAAGCTCGAAAATCCCTGTCCTTCCAAGATAGCCTTTACCATTACACTTATTACACCCTTTACCCCTGTAAAGTATAAAAGGGCTTGACCCATGATCCTTAAAATATTCCATCTCAGTCTCTGAAGGTTCATATGATTCTTTACAAGATGGACATATAACCCTTACAAGCCTTTGTGCAAGTACACCCATTAGTGACGACGCCACGAGGAAGGGTTCAACACCCATATCCACGAGCCTCGTGATTGAAGAGGGCGCGTCATTAGTATGGAGGGTGCTTAAAACGAGATGTCCTGTAAGAGATGCCTGGATTGCAATCTCTGCTGTCTCAAAGTCCCTTATCTCACCTACCATTATAACATCCGGATCCTGTCTTAGAATTGACCTCAGACCTGACGCAAAGGTGAGACCTATCTTTGGATTCACATGTATCTGTCCAATGCCTTTGAGCTGGTATTCGACAGGGTCCTCAACGGTTATGATATTTTTTTCTTCTGTATGTATCCTGTTCAGGGCAGCATAGAGGGTAGTAGTCTTTCCGCTTCCAGTTGGGCCTGTAACAAGCAGTATGCCGGTTGTTCTCTGCAGAAGTTCTTCGAGGCGCCTCTCATCTTCCTTGTTGAGACCCACTTCCCACAGCCCTATGAGCCCCTGTTTTCTGTCGAGCAACCTTAAGACACCCCTCTCTCCGAATGATGTTGGAATTATAGAAACCCTGATATCAATATCCCTTCCCCCGATAAGAAGCCTTATTCTGCCATCCTGTGGTAGCCTCTTCTCCGCAATATCAAGGTTTGCCATTATCTTTACCCTGCTTATAAGTGCGTCCTGGATAATCTTTGGAGGACTTAATACCCTGTGCAGAATTCCATCAACCCTCATCCTGACATCGATTTCCTTTTCATAGGGTTCTATATGTATGTCACTTGCCCTTTCCTTTACTGCCTGCTGTAAAAGGGCATTCAGGAGTCTTATTATAGGTGCTTCTTCTGTAAGCTCGAGGATGTCCTTTGGTTTTTCAAACTCGGTAGCAACTGCTGAAAGGTCTTCACCTGTTATATTATCCATCACCTCCTCGGCAGATCCTACCCGGCCATAGAACCTGTTGATCGCATCAATAACGACGCCTGGTGCTACACTCAAAGGCAATGGTTTGAGACCAAAATATCTTGATAATTCCCATAATGCAAGAATTCCTCTCTCATCTGCTACAGCAGCCAACAGGTATCCATCTCTCCTTCTAAGCGGCATAATCATATTACCTTTTGAAAAAGAGAGTGGAACCTCCTTGATAAGAGAAAGCTCTACATCCTCATCTCTTATGTTGTCAATAGTTTCCATATCTTAGAGTAATCTCCCTTAACCCTCTTTAATTTTCACTTTTCATTTTGCAATTTCACTTTGTAATTCGGCTCTGCATACTCAACCTCTGGTATAGCCGAGAACTCTTTTATGGCATCCTCTACAGATTGTCCTTCTCTTAGTTTTATATGGTAGACCTTTATATTTTCAATAAACTTTACCACTGATGCACCTTTTTCAGAAATTATTGTTAATGCC
>JBFMAM010000070.1:0-3186 GCA_040755805.1 Nitrospirota bacterium | reverse complement strand
TGCCCTGTCACCTGCAACATTTTCTTTGAATTTAATGAGTAGCTCGCCTTCTACATATCGTTTTTCGACCTTTGCAAACTCCTTCTGTTTTTCTCTTGTAATATCGGCAAGATTCTCCGCTTCTTTAACTATATGCGGTGTGAGGAAGACTAATAGGTTTGTCTTTTTCTTTGAGACGCTCTTATATTTGAAGAGCCATCCTAACAAGGGAATATCCCCAAGAACCGGAACCTTTGTCAGGTTCTCCTCATTCCTTTCCTGCATAAGTCCGCCAATGACCACAGTCTCTCTGTTTTTTACCGCAACGGAGGTCCTTGTTGAGCGCTTAGTCGTGGTTGGGCCAACACTGACAAAGATTTCTACCGGTTCGGCCTTTACAGATGATATCTCCTGATATATATCCAGTTTGACATAATCACCCTCTGTTATCTGTGGAGTAATCTTCAGTGTTATGCCAACATCCTTCCTCTCTATGGTGTGAAATAGGGCCGCTGGCCTTGTTGGGTCAGCTTCCCGTCTCGTGATAAAGGGCACGTTTTCACCTACAACTATCTCTGCCTCTTTATTGTCTGATGTCAGTATCTGTGGGGTTGAGAGAACATTCACAGCATCCTTAAACTCACTAAGGCTGAAGATGGCTGCAAGGCCTGGGGCTGTAACATCTGATGTTGCACCAGGGACAAAATCCTTTGGTATTGTGAGGTAGTTGCCAACACCACCCATTGTAAGCCCTGTCAATCCTGTTATTATAGACTGAATTGTTGATGGGTCTACCCTGCCAAAGCCACCTATGAAAACAGGCCTTCCATCTTTTGTGGCTGCCCCCCGCCATTTTGACCCAAGCTCGAGAAGCTTATCTATGGAAACTTCTGTTATCATCGCTTCTACGAATACCTGTCTCCTCCTTTGGTCGAGCTGTTTTATGATCTGAACAAGGTTCTGATAATCAGCAGGTGATGCGACTACCACGAGTGAATTCGTTGCCTTATCAGGTGTGATAGTTATGCCTCCAGCTGCCTCAAATGGTGTGACTGGTGCACCTGGGGCTCCTGATGCTACCTGCCTCGAAGGCTGTGTCCCCTTGAGCATCCCCTCTAAAACCTTTGATAGCTCTGTTGCATCTGCATTTTCGAGGAAATAGACATTTATCCTTCCCTGGGCCTCGGGTGAGGGGACATCGAGAAGTGCTATAAGTCCCTTCATCGATTCCCTGATACCTTTATCTCCGAATAGGACAACAGCATTCAGCCTCGGGTCAGCCACTGCCTTTGCCTCCTCTGCAGGGGCTGGCTGTCCTGGCATAGCCCTCATTTTTCCACGACCCATACCTTCATTCAGTATCCTTGCAATGACATCAGCATTTGAATATTTGAGAAGGACAATCTCAGGCTCCTCCCTAACCGATGGCTGGTCTATAACCTCAATAATAGAGAGGATTTTCTCTATGTTCAGGCCTGAATCAATCACTAAAAGCAGGTTGCCGGGTCCAAATGTAGATATATGGCCATCTTTTGAGACAACTGGTTGAAGGAACTTAAGGGCGTCATCCGAAGATATATAATTTAAGGGAATCAATCTTGCTATATAGCTTTCATTGACAGGTAGTCTTTCTGTAGAAATCTGCATCCCCCGCTGTTTAGCCTCTATAGCAGGGATAATCTTGTATGCGTCAACACCAGAAGGAACAACTGTGAAGCCTTTAAGCTCAAGCACAGATGTGAAAAGACTGTATGCATCCTCAACTGACAACTTTGAAGGGGCTATAATTGTTATCTTGCCTTTCACTCTTTCATCAAAGATAAAATTTTTCTTTGTAATATCGCTTATGAATTTTGTTACAGTTGATAAGTCAACATCAACGAAATTGAATGTAACCTTTTCGGTCTTTTTTGTCTCGGCAAAAGAGACAGTGATAAGTGAAAGGTGACAAGTAACAAGTAACAAGTAACAAGAAACGAGTAATAAGTAACAAGTAATAACTTTTTTCATAAATATTCCCTTACTTCTTCTCCACACTTCTAATTTATCCCTAAAGTGAGCGATTCTTCTTCCATATCTCGGCAGGTCAGGAGACCCGCCTCTACCCTATGGGTTGTTAAGATATCTTGTGGGTAGGTTCGGGTCTCCCGTCCCGAACAGCATTTTGTAATCAAAAATTGCTCAATTTAAGTACCTGTAACTCGTCACCTTATCTGATAAGTCATTGTCATCTTTGCCCCATTCCTTATTATATCCAGTTGAACTCTGTCCATTCCCTTAAGAGCTGTGAGTGCCTGAAGGGCAGTCTCAGGATTAGAGATATTATACTCATTTATTCTTAAGAGGACATCCCCATTCTGAAGCCCGAGGCTCTGGTATATTCCACCAGGCTTTACCTCTCTTAGTACAAACCCCTCCTGCCTTCCTTCAACAATATTTGGTAGAAGGCGAGCATCAGTCATAATCTGATTTGGGTTTTCTATTGCATGTTGAACCCTCCTCTGGTCAATAGTATATGTCGACTCTCCAGTTTTTCTCGCAAATGCTTGGGACGTTGTTTCACTGCCTTTGACCTCCTTTATCGTAGTTATATCCGATAATGGAATCTCTGTGTTCTTGCCCCCGACATTTATGAATACTCTCTCCTTTTCCACCTTTTTGAGGATCCCGAGACCAAAGATGGAATTCCCTATCCTGAAGACCTCCTGCTTACCGGTCTTATCCATAAAGATTGCATAACTCAGACTCCTTGGACCCGAAACCGTCCCTATCAGTGATACATCTACAACATTGGAGATTGCTGTAGATGCACTGGATATAGGTTTTAGCTCACCTGCAGCGAATCCAAAGGGGTTATCTTTAAGAATTACAGCATAATCCTGTAGTTCGTGTTTAATAACATCCTGTGCCTTTCCTCCGGGTTTAATAACCTTTTCCTCAGGACTGAAGGAGATTGATACCACATCCCTTACGAGAAAAAGGATTGCGATGATGAATAGTAGCCCAATAGAAGCATTAATCAATGAAATAAGTCTTGTGTTCTGAAGAAGATGGTCTAAACTGTATATTTTCATTACTATGAAAAGAATACCAGAAGAAGTTTAATGATGTCAAAGAGTCCAAAACTATGTGCCATTTGGGTCAGGAGACCCAAACCTACCCAGGAAGGGCCTGCAACCCATCGGGTAGTGGCATCCCGAAAGCTTT
>JBFMAM010000069.1:0-7453 GCA_040755805.1 Nitrospirota bacterium | reverse complement strand
GTTCTCTCTCTGTCAGTCTCAGATTGTTGATAAAAAACAGTGCCTCACTCACAGACATCCTTGTAAATTCACCTATGTTTATATCCTGTATTTTTATGTTTAATGCCTCTTTTCTCAATCTCAATCCATTACAGAACCTACAGTATTTGTGGTCCTCAAGCTCAACAGAATCCTCTTCAAGATCCTCGAAGCCGAGGCCATTACATCTCGGGCATGCACCCTGCTTGCTGTTAAATGAGAAGAACATCGGGTTTATCTCAGGATAGCTTATCCCGCAATTCGGGCATACTGCAGTTTTTGAGAAGAGTATGTCCTTGTCTCCCTCGATAAGATTTATCACCACGGTATCTGAGTAACTGAGGGCTGTCTCTATTGCATCTTTTATCTGGCGCTCAATGCCCGGCTTTATGATAAGCCTGTCCATGACAATCTCTATTGTATGGCGTTTATGTTTCTCGAGAATTATATCCTGTGTCAGATCCCTCATCTTTCCATCTATCCTTGCCCTTATAAAACCTTCTCTGCGCATCTCCTGAAGCTCTTTCCTGTATTCGCCCTTTCTTTCTCTGATTATCGGCGCAAGTATTTGAAGCCTGCTCCCCTGGGGCAAGGACATGACTGAATTAATAATATCCTTCGATTCCTGTTTTGATATTGTAGAGCCGCAGTTATAGCAGTAAGGCATTCCTATCCTTGTATAAAGGACACGTATGTAGTCGTATATTTCAGTGATGGTTCCCACGGTTGAGCGCGGACTTTTTCTGACGGTCTTCTGATCTATTGCAATGGATGGAGAAAGCCCCTCAATATAATCCATATCAGGTTTGCGTAGCTGTTCAAGGAACTGCCTGGCATAAGCGGAAAGGCTTTCGACATAACGCCTCTGCCCCTCTGCATAGATTGTATCAATAGCAAGTGATGATTTACCTGAACCTGATGGGCCTGTTATTACAGTTATTGTATCTCTGGGTATAGACAAGTCAATATTCTTAAGATTATTCTCTCTTGCGCCTTTTATTGTTATAAATCCCTGCATTTGAGTATCTACCCCGTTGTTGAAAAAAACATCTAGATAGCTAAGTTTATATTTTAATGCAACCACGTGGTCTATTCAATATACCTGAAAACAGTGTCAGGACTTCGTCAAAGTCCCCTTTTTGTCATTGCTGACTCAATCTTTTCGTGTGCAACCATGCGATGAGCATAAACTAGACATGCTTGTATGTCTTCTTTTTCCAAAAATGGATAACCTTCTAATAGCTCTTCAACAGTAGAACCGGCAGCAAGCATTCCAAGAATGTGCTCAACAGCTATCCTCATTCCTCGAGTAATTGGCTTCCCAGTTATTAGATGATAAGATGATAATATGATAATAAATAGGCAACTAATGTACCAGTTTTTAAGTACATGATTTTAAAGGATTTTTTAGGAAACGTTTTTAAAGTGGGCTAATTTTGTAAAATTTTCCGACAGTGGGTGTAAGAAAAACTTTACAGTTTTGGGCTCTGAAAATTTGGCTCTGAAAATACCCTTCCGACAGGCGAGACAGCTATCACACCGTTTATAAAATCCTATTCTTGGTAGCACATCTGTCTTTTAAAAAACCAAGGGGCGTTTTACATATTCTCCTCTCATAACCAGTTTTCTACAGTCAACCCATCTACAAGAATAAAGTGTTGGTCGGTTGTTAATACTGTCAGATTATGAATTCGTGCAACAGCCGCAATTTGAGCGTCAATAGAAGGAATGGGTTTACCCTTTTGTCTTTTGTTCTGCTTGAATCTTTCCAAATTCCTCCGCCGCCATTATATCATAGTCCTAAATGATAACATCTTCCAGAAACCCTTTTAGCTGTTGCAGGTTTTCCTCTTTCTTTCTGCTGGCATAAACTGCAAAGAATAATTCACCGACGATACTCATTGATATGCCAAACCTTGAACCACTGTTTTTAAGGCATTAACCCTCAAAGAAATGGATTCGTTTCCTTCCAGTAATTTACTGGCGTGGTTTGTATCTAAAAGATAATCCAAACTAACCCTCTATTTCCCGTAAGTTCTGGATATCTTTCAATATGTTTTCAAGTTCCCCTTTTTCAAACTTCCATACCCCTACATGCTTCAATATTGACTCAGCTAAGCCTTTTTTAACCTTTTCCTTAGTTTTGAGAAATTCAATAAAGTCTATCACCTCCCTAATGCTATCTTCAGAAAGCCCTTTCGTTTTCTCCGATATTGCTTTTGTTAGATTATCTGTTAGGTGCATTGTTTTTCACCTCCGTCTTTACCTTTACATTAGGTATTATACGCAAGTACACAGGAATGAAGTCAAACCCATTTTAAGGAAATGTAAACTTTTCCGACATTGCTTTTCAGCCCTTTGAAAACTAGTGAGGGGTGGTCGGGGTCAGTAAACACTCAGAACAAAAAGACCAAGTTACTTAATCTTCTCGATAAAAGCCCTTGCAGCCTTAAGGGCATCTTTAACCATATCCACATTTTCTAACAGCCCTCTATAATAACCTGCTATGTGGAGCGCCTTATACAGTCTCTCAAATTCTCTTATAAGCTTTCCGTCATGAATGGATAGATACTTTTTAAGCATCTCCCTATAATCTTCAATAGATTGTGGAAGTTCTTTTTGGCTAACACTTTTGCTTATAAGATATTCGTCAATGGCTTTAAGAACACAAGATAGGCTGTCCCGCATGCCTCCTGAACTGGTTTTACATCTGTATAGGCATTATCCTCTATGGGGATTGATTTTAATCACATTTAAGACTTTGTCGTCAATATGAATTTCAGCAGAGAAAGCATCACCTTTTTCGTGATGAAGCTGTTCTTCGGGATGGAGGAATGCCCTTGGGCGACTTTACGAAATCTTTGGTTACCAGTCTTGGCGAAAGGAGAGTCCCTTAAGGGGCGAATTTGCACTGTTTGAGGCCGAAGGCCGAGTTTGACAAAGTTTAATTATTATTTTACATTAAAATGAACCCCGTTAGAAAGGGTGGGGTTTAAATGGCGGGGCTTTCTAACGTGGTAAAATATAAAGGGAGGTTAGATTGCTCCAGACGATAGAAGATATCAGTCCGACAAAGAAGCGCTTCAGGATAGAGATACCATCAGATATAATCGAAAAGGAGATAAAGGATTCTCTCGAAAAGTTAAGACAGGAGGTCAAAATACCGGGCTTCAGGCCCGGCAGGGCGCCAATAAATCTTATAGAAAAGCGCTTCGGCAAAGGTGTTGAAGCAGAGGTGCTCGAGAGGGTCATCCCTGAATTTTACAGCAGGGCATTAAAAGAAGCTGAGCTCAGTCCTGTCACACCGCCAGTATTCGATGAAAGGTTTGACTTCAAAAGAAACAATCCCCTTAATCTCTCATTCACAGTTGAGGTGATGCCAAAGATTGAGAACCTTAATTATGAAAATATAAATGTGAAAGATATTCTGGTTATTGTTGATGAGGCCGAGGTTGAAGATTCTCTTAAGAAACTCGGTGAAGAGAAGGCCATATATGAGGTTGCTGAAAAAGAGATAGGAATGGATGACCTGGTCACATTTGATTATATTGACTGTGAAATAGTTGGAGGAGAAACTACCTCAATTGTTAAGGAACAGGTATCAAAGATGGGCAATGAGATATTACCTCGGGACATAATAGAAAAATTGATAGGAAAGAAAAAAGGCGAAATAGTGGAGTTTACTACTACATTTAATGAGGGTTTCAGGTCAAAGGAACTCGCAGGCAAGACAGTTAAAATAAAGGTTATAATAAAGGAGGTAAAGCAGAAAATCCTTCCCTCAATTGATGATGAATTCGCAAAGGATCTCGGTTTTGAAACCATCTCGGAGCTGAGAGAAAGGATAAGAGAAAATATATATAAAGCCAAGAAAGAACAGGCTGTGAAGATCCAGAAGGCAGAGATTCTGAATAAGATTATTAAATCCCATAATTTTGAAGTGCCAGAGACCCTTTTAGCAAATGAGCTGAACTCCCTTATGATAGAAGCAAGGATGTCTGATGCAAGATACAAGCCCGCCCCGGCGAGCGAGGCGAGGCCGGGGATGCAGGACACAACCCCCCTCACTCCCCCCTTACCGAGGGAGAATTTTAAAGGGGGTTACCCTAAATCAGGCATCATGCATCCGACATCAGAGGCAAGCAGGCCGGGTCAGGTAAAAGAGGATGATGAAGAGTTGCAGGCTGAACTGAAACACAGGGCTCTGAAAAATATCCAGGCATCTATAATCATCAATGCGATTGGTAAAAAAGAGGGAGTCACGGTAACAGATGATGAAGTGAATGAACGAATCCTTTTTATTGCGCAAAGGCTCTCGGCTGAGCCAGAAGCTGTTATGAATTTCTATAAATTGAAGGATGGCTCTCTGGAAGGCTTGAGACATTCGATCTATGAAGATAAGGTTATGGATATGCTTTTATCTAAAGCCACCATGAAAGAAAAACTTAATTTAACCACAGAGAACACAGAGGGCACAGAGAAAAAATAAAATAATTTATAAGTTTTTTAAAATTTTTGTTCTTAAAAATCTCTGTGTCTCAGTGTCTCTGTGGTTTATGCATCGACAAAGGAGGATAAATGAGTATTATCCCTATTGTTATAGAGCAGACAGGGCGTTCAGAGAGGGCCTATGACATTTACTCAAGGCTCCTTAAAGACAGAATCATCTTTATTGGTACAGTAATAGACGACCACGTAGCAAATACAGTTATTGCACAGCTTCTATTTCTTCAAACAGAAGACCCCGACAAGGATATCCATCTATATATTAATACACCGGGCGGCATAGTATCCTCTGGCCTTGCAATATATGACACAATGCAGTATGTAAAGCCAAACATCGCAACCTACTGCATCGGACAAGCAGCCAGCATGGGGGCCCTTTTGCTTGCTGCAGGTACAAAGGGTAAGAGGTTTGCACTTCCAAATTCAAGGATTATGTTACACCAGCCAATGGGTGGTTTCCATGGACAGGCTACCGATATAGAAATCCATGCAAAGGAGATACTTAAAATGAAGGATACACTTAACAGGATACTTGCAGCCCATACAGATCAATCTCTCGAAAAGATACAGGCAGATACAGATAGAGATTTCTTCATGTCAGGAGAAGAGGCAAAGGAATATGGAATAGTTGATGAAGTGATCTGCAGTATTAAGAATAAGTAATAAGTTTCGTTGAGTTCATTGAGTTTACTTGGTTTACTCTGTAATTCGTAAACTTGGCAAACTGTGTAAACGATATAAACTCTGTAAACTTAAAGAGGGGAGGATATATGGCCAAGAAAGATGAAAGTTTGCCTAAATGCTCATTCTGTGGTAAGGGACATAATGAGGTAAAAAAGCTTATCGCAGGCCCTTCTGTTTTTATATGCAATGAATGCGTTGCGCTATGCAATGAAATCATTGCAGACGCATTCCATGCAGATGTGGAAGGTCCTGTACTTCCGGCACTTCCAACGCCAAGAGAGATTCATCAGTTCCTTAACGATTATGTTATCGGTCAGGAAAGAGCAAAGAGGATACTCTCGGTCGCTGTACACAACCACTATAAAAGGATTTACGGCCCCGGCGAATCAGATATAGAACTACAGAAAAGTAACATACTTCTGATAGGGCCTACAGGCACTGGTAAGACCCTCTTTGCCCAGACCTTAGCAAAGATGCTTGATGTACCATTCGCCATGGCTGATGCAACAACCCTTACAGAGGCAGGCTATGTCGGTGAAGATGTTGAAAATATAATTCTGAAGTTACTCCAAGCAGCAGAATATGATGTTGAAAGGGCACAAAGAGGCATAGTCTATATTGACGAAATTGACAAGATAAGTAGGAAATCAGAAAACCCTTCGATAACAAGGGATGTATCAGGCGAAGGTGTTCAGCAGGCACTTCTCAAGATAATCGAAGGAACAATGGCTAATATTCCGCCTCAGGGTGGGAGGAAACACCCGCAGCAGGAATTTATTCAGGTTGACACAGCAAATATCCTCTTTATATGTGGTGGTGCTTTTATCGGCCTTGACAGCATCATAGAAGAGAGAACAGGGCAAAAAATAGTAGGGTTCGGTTCTGATATCGTGATAAGAAAGGAGAGAAAGATAGGTGAAATACTCAACCTTGTTGAACCTGAGGATTTAATAAAATACGGACTAATACCTGAGTTTGTGGGAAGGTTGCCTGTTATAGCAACACTTGACGAACTTGACGAGCCAGCCTTGATAAAGATATTGACAGAGCCTAAAAATGCCCTCATAAAACAGTATCAGAGGCTACTTTTATTTGACAATGTCAGGCTTAAATTTACAGACAGTGCGCTCCAGGCAATAGCAAAAAAAGCCATACAGCGAAAGACCGGGGCACGAGGACTAAGGGCCGTGCTCGAAGAGATAATGCTCGATGTGATGTATGAGATCCCTTCACAAAAGGGCATAAAGGAATGCGTGATAAACGAAGAGGCCATTGTCAAAAACGAAAAACCCATACTTATATATGAAAGGCAGGTAGAATCAGCATAAAAAAGTTAAAAGTGAGAAGTGAGAAGTGAAAAGTTCAATACAAAGATTCTACAGCTTAAATTTATTTTTAGTCCTACCTGTGATTAACGCTTTCTTTATTGCCCTTTGAACAGTCTCTTTAAGTTCGTCGTTACTTATTGGTGAGACCACATCCTCTATAAAAGAGATCTCCTCAGCTGTAAGTAATTTTGCCCCTTGCCCCTTGCCCCTTGCCCCTATTTTGGTTGAAACCCTGCCGAGCCTGAATCGTACAGACTTGACATTGTAAGGACTCAGCTTTTTTATTATATCCTCTTTGTAGAAATTTAACTCTTGGAGCCAAACAGGTGAATCAACGTTAAGAAGGAGTTCACCATCGGATAACATGAATGGTGACATATGGTGTGAAAGGGGCATATTAAACAAATCATACCACTTCTTTTTAATCTCAGCAAGCCTTACACCATCTTCAATCCCGAGCTCCCTTATGAAAGGGATAAGCAGGTAGTCTGCCCTCTTCACCCCGCACCACCATGCCCTGCGACGTACCAATGCGTTGTTGTAAGGTAAAGATGTGGTGAGGGGTTCACTAAACCACCTTCTTAACTCTCCCGGAGCGCAGACATTGAGTGCATACATAGACCCCTTTCACCCCACTTTTGGTAACTATACGCATCCTTTGGAGGTTAGGCATTATCCGCCTCTTTGTCTTATTATTAGCATGGCTGACATTATTGCCAATTAACCTTTTTTTCCCGCACAGAGCACAACTTGCCACTTCTTTCGCCTCCTTCACCCCGTTAGAAAAAACCCAGTCCTATTGGCTGTGTAAAAATACATAGCGAAATCCATTAGAAATATTTCTTCTAAATATTCGAGCTTTCTAACAGGGTTCACTCATTGCATTAAAAAGTTTTTTATGATAACATTTTAAAAAT
>JBFMAM010000068.1:0-7494 GCA_040755805.1 Nitrospirota bacterium | reverse complement strand
CAGGTAGCTCACTGAATGGGATTGCAGGGTCTATTCTCAAGAAAAGGTTATTTTTGTTGAAACCATAATAGACATTAGATAAAATGCTTTCTGCCTTGTGCATGCTACCGCCCGATTTTTTAACATCCATGCGAGCACCCTGGTACCATTCGAAATAGCTTGTTACAATGCCATCAATCTTGGGTTCTATGAACCCCCTTATTGTTATTATCGGAGAGACACTCCTATCTTCTCTGTGCACAGGGACGAATAACTGCTGGGGAACCTCTTTTCCCATCTCCCTATAAACCCTTATTAGATTTAATCTGAAAAGTTCGTCAAAATCCTTCTGGGTCTCTGTTATATGTTCATCGCCATACCACCAGTTCCAGTCACTTCCCTCTGCAACATATATTGCCTTCCATGCCTCTGATAGGTTTTTTTCAGGGTTCAATTTCTGGAATGCCTCAAGGTCGTTCCTTGCCTCTGTAAGGTAGTCCCACGCTATATTGTCCTCCTCGTGACCGATCCATACTCTATAATTTGCATTGATCCATGAACCTGCATGGAGCCTGCTTATGGGTTCACCTTTATCATGTTTATTGAGATATCCCGAGACCGTGACCGTCTTTAACCTTTCTTCTCTGGACAGCCCTTCATAGAGATATCTCAGAAAGTCACGGCCGTCGTTTTTGTAATATTCCCATGCATTCTCTCCATCGAGTATTATGGATAAGAGTCGAGGTTTATCCTTTGGCATGGATGCCCATACCTGTATAAGCCTATTGATCAAATCATATGCTGCCTTTTTTGAATCCCAGCTTGAATATACAAAACCAATAAGGTCAGATAGCTGGTGGTCTCTAAAGATGATGGAAACATTCTCAAACATATATGGCCTATAGAGGATACCTGGTTCGATGACCTTCCCTGTTGCATCTCTTAGCCTTTTCCCTATTGAATTTGAAAGGATATCCTCATCAGTTCCGATCCATTTTATCCCTTCTTTATCCGCTATTCTTACAACCTCTTCACTAACCGAACCCTCTGAAGGCCACATCCCGGCGGGCCTGTATCCAAAGAGTCTCTCGAAATAATCCATGCCCATTCTGATCTGTTTTTCCGCATCTTCAGGGTGGGCAAATCTCCTCTGAGGGAGCCTTATATCAGGCATGGCGATCCTTGCGGAGTTTATATCACAGAGGAGTGGAAGGATAGGGTGATAGAATGGTGAGATAGAAAGTTCGATATGCCCTTTTTCCGCCATCTCTCTGTATACCGGGATTATCTTTTTTAATATCGAAAATAGTCTCGATATGAGCATGTGTTTATCCTCTTCGGTGTAGTCTCTGCCCTTCTCAACAAGCATTCTAAGGAATGGATCTCTTTCTCTGAATATAGGGTCTATCCAGTAAAGGTTGAAGAGGACCTGCAGGTCAAGAAAATCGCTATCGCTGAAATATCTCATTGCCCACATAAGGTCGCTTCTTATGAGGCGTAATCCCCTTCTCACAAGTAGCTCATAATATCTCGGGAATGGTTTTATCATATTATCCCAGTTTGCGAGGAAAAAATTTTCGAGTATAAATAACCTTTCTTCTATTTTCAGCTCAGATGCCTTTTTTATGGTCAGTTCAAGATATTGGTCTTTTGCATTGTTTTCTGTATAGTCCATGATCTGCTCAAGAAGCGAAGGGGTGAGATTAAATGTCTGTTTTATATCCGGGAAGTCCCTGAGGATTTCTACCATATCGAGATAGTCCTTTGTTCCGTGAAGCCTCACCCATGGAAGCCTGTAGAGCCCTGTCATGGGATCTTTGTAAAATGGCTGGTGCATATGCCAGACAAAGGCGATATAAAGCGGCTTATCTGTCATACTGGAATATATACTCGTCAGGCTTTGACATTCCGAATTCTTCCCTTGCATGTTTCTCTGTATAGAAAGGGTCTTCCTTGAGTGACTTTATCTGTGACCTGAGTTGCTCGTTCTCTTTTTTTATCTCTTTTATCTGCTTTTCTAAATGGGTCTTTGTCTTATTAAGTTCTATGTACCTGAGGAGGCCCATATCACCGAAAAGCAGGCTTATACCTATGTAAATAAAACTTAAGAGCATGATAGTAAAGAATATCAGCCTCCTCTTTTTAAGCTCGGAGACCACCTGTTTTCTTAAAAGGTTAATCGGGCTGCCCATTATCTTAAATTATAAAACGCCTCTCTCCCTTTGTATATAGCAAAGTCTGATAGCTCTTCCTCGATCCTGAGTAGCCTGTTATATTTTGCTACACGTTCACCCCTTGCAAGAGAGCCTGTCTTTATAAAACCTGTGTTACAAGCTACTGATAAATCTGCAATAGTGGTGTCCTCTGTCTCCCCAGACCTGTGCGAGATTATAGCAGTATATCCTGCACTTTTCGCCATCTCTATGGCGTCAAGCGTCTCTGTCAGAGTACCTATCTGGTTAAGTTTTATCAGTACTGAGTTTGCAATTCCCTGTTCTATACCTTTTTTTATTATGCTTGTGTTTGTAACAAATATATCATCACCCACAAGCTGAACCTTTTTGCCGAGCCTGTGTGTCAATACCTTCCATCCATTCCAGTCGTTTTCTGAAAGTCCATCTTCTATCGAAAGTATAGAATATCTGGATACCATCTCTTCGTAGTATGAGACCATATCATTCGATGAGACCTTTTTGCCTTCAAAATTATAAAAGCCATTTTCGTAAAGCTCTGATGCCGCAACATCAAGTGCAAGATATATGTCTCTGCCCCGCACATAACCAGACGTTTCTATGGCCTGTATTATAAGTGCAATAGCCTCCTCATTACTCGATAGATCAGGCGCAAAACCTCCCTCGTCACCCACTGCAGTGCTATGACCCTCTTTTTTGAGTATTCCCTTCAGAGTATGGAAGATCTCTGCACCAGCCCTGATGGAATTAGCAAAATCACTTAACCCTGCTGGCATTATCATGAACTCCTGTATGTCGAGATTATTATCAGCATGGGCTCCTCCGTTTATAATGTTCATCATAGGGACAGGGAGTTCCTTTGCATTACATCCTCCAATATATCTATAAAGGGGTATTCCTATTTCATCTGCAGATGCACGGCACACTGCCATTGATACACCAAGGATTGCATTTGCACCAAGCCTGCTTTTATTCTCGGTGCCATCAAGTTCTATCATTGTATTGTCAATAAGGATCTGGTCTTCGGAATTCATTCCCCTTAATCGCGGGGCTATTTCTTCCTTTACGTTTTTAATTGCGTTTAATACCCCTTTGCCATGAAATCTTTCTTTATCCCCGTCTCTCAGTTCCAGTGCCTCTCTTTCACCAGTTGACGCGCCTGAAGGGACAATCGCCCTGCCAGTTACACCGCTTTCCAGCAATACCTCAACCTCTACTGTTGGATTACCTCTGGAATCTATAATCTCTCTCGCTATTAAGTCTATAATCTCTCCCATTTCTCTTCTCCTTTAGTTTAGCATAGGCCACGTTCCTCAAAACAGGCCTTAACCGTATTTTGCCCTTTGCTTTTAGCTCTTTGCTCACTTCTTTGGTACATGGATTGCTTTTCCATGGACATCTTCTGCTGCTTCCATTATACCCTCTGCGAGGGTAGGGTGGGCATGGATTGTTTCTGCAATGTCTTTTATCTTAAGGCCATTCTTTATAGCAAGGGCTGCCTCGTGAATCAGGTCAGAGGCATGGGGGCCTATTATATGGGCACCCAGGATTCTGTCAGAATCACCGTCTGCTATTATTTTAATGAAACCCGTAATCTCTCCAATTGCATGGGCCTTACCGAGGGTCCTGAACTGAAAGTGGCCTGTCTTAACCTTTATTCCCTTCTCTATCGCCTGATACTCCCTGAGTCCCACAGAGGCTATTTCTGGTGATGTAAATATGGCAGCCGGGATGACGGAATAATCTATTTTTTCATCTCCACCCATTACATTCTTTGCGGCTATTATTCCCTCTCTTGAAGCAACATGGGCAAGGAGTATGCCACCAATCACATCGCCTATAGCATATACATCAGGGACATTCGTCTCCATCCTTTCATTTACAGTAATCTCATCAAGGCTACCTTTGTTTATGCCGATTGCTTCAAGTCCAATTCCATCACTATTAAACACCCTCCCCATAGATACAAGTACTTTTTCTGCGATAACCTCTTCCCCGTCTGAGAGAAAGGCATGTATCCCGTCGCTTTTTACATCCACTTTCTCAACCTCAACATTTGTATAGAGCTTTATCTTTTTTTTCTTTAGTTCCTTACCAAAGAGTTCGGATATCTCTATATCTTCTGTTGCTATCGCCCTCGGAAGCATTTCAACCATTGTTACATCAGAACCGAGTTCTTTATAGATGCATGCAAATTCACAACCAATTGCTCCAGCTCCTACAATGAGGAGGGTCTTTGGTATATCTGTAAATTTAAGGGCATCATCGCTCGAGATTATCCTTTTTCCATTAAATGGTAATGTTGGTATATGAGCTGGCCTTGAGCCTGTCGCAATGATTATCTTATCTGCCGTTACAATCTCATTGGAGCCATCCTTTAATATAACTCCTATCTCCCCTGGAGACAGAAGTGCCCCTCGGCCTTCCTTGAGAGTTATACCCCAGCTTTTAAAAAGGCCTCTTATACCTTTTACTTGGGTGCTGATTATCTTGTTCTTCCTTTCGATTATCCTTGAAAGATTGGGGATTATTTCGCCCTTAAGTTCGATACCGAAGTCCTCTAATTCTCTCACCTTTGCCAACATCTCGGAGGATGCGACGAGGGCCTTTGTAGGTATGCAACCCCTATTAAGGCAGGTCCCGCCAACTTCTGTCTCCTCAATTACGGTTACCTGTGCACCTAACTGAGCAGCCTTGATCGCTGCAACGTATCCCCCGGGACCTGCACCGAGGATGGCTAATTTCAACTTACTTCCTCTTCGACATATTTTTCATATTCAGAGGCGTCCATCAGGTCATCAAGCTCAGATATATCATCAACTTCAAGAATAGCTATCCATCCCTTGCCATAGGGGTCATCATTTATTATCTCCGGAGACTCTGACAGGTCTTCGTTTACCTCTATAATCCTTCCACTCACAGGCGATATTATGGATGAGGTAGCTTTTGTTGATTCTATCTCTCCGATCTCGCTATTCGCTTCTACATTTGTATCGACCTCTGGTAGGTCAATATAAACAATATCGCCAAGTGCATCTTGTGCATAATCAGTAATGCCAATCGTTGCCTTTCTGCCAGATACCTTAACCCATGTATGTTCTTTGTGGTACTTGAGATCATCTGGATTCATCGTTCCCTCCCTTTGAAAGTTTCTAAAACTCTGATTTCCTATCATAGGTTTCTCTTTTTTGTCAAGGAAGTAATACAATATAAATCAATCTTCTTTTTGAGTTCAACAAGCTTCTTGAGTGCATCTTCTGATTTAAGTCTTTTTATGTCCAGATTTATGATTTCGGTAATGACAGATTCAGGTACAAAAGAGAAAAGGTCAAGCTGAAGCGCGCCTTTCTTCATTTTCCCATCTGCAAACCATGGTCTGCCTGTCTCATTCAGCTCCTCTTTCTCGAGATTGGCAAGCACCTCCTTTGCCCTATTTATGATACCCTCTGGAAGACCTGCTAATCTTGCTACCTGTATGCCATAACTCTTGTCAGCAGGTCCCTTTTCTATCTTCCTGAGAAAGATAATCTCATCACCCCATTCCTTTACGGACACGTTATAATTCCTGACACCATCATGTGTAAGGCCAAGCTCTGTAAGCTCGTTATAATGGGTTGCAAAGAGTGTCCTTGCTTTTATCTCATTTAAGATGTATTCAGCGGCGGCCCAGGCAATACTTATACCGTCAAATGTGCTTGTGCCCCTTCCTACTTCATCAAGAAGTATAAGGCTCTTCTTTGTTGCATTGTGGGTAATATTTGCTACCTCTATCATTTCTACCATGAAGGTACTCTGACCTTTTGTAAGGAAATCGGATGCGCCTATCCTTGTGAATATCCTGTCAGCAATTCCTATCCTCGCACTCGATGCAGGGATAAAGCTTCCCATCTGTGCCATAAGTACCACGAGTGCGATCTGTCTCATATATGTGGATTTTCCAGCCATATTCGGGCCTGTAATTATAAGAAGGCGGTTATCTTCGTTATCCATGTAAATGCTGTTTGGTATAAACCTCTCATCTGATGGTATCCTTTCGAGGACAGGATGCCTTCCATCTGTTATATCTATCACTCCACTTTCGTCCACAGATGGTTTTATATAGTTATACCTTTTTGCAACAGTAGCTAATGAGACTAGGAAATCAACAATTGATAGGGCAACGGCTGTTTTTGACAGCAGCGCAGATTCTTTCTGTATATTATCGAGTATCTCCTGAAAGAGCTGGTACTCAAGATTTTTGAGTCTCTCTTCAGCTCCCAGGATCTTGGTCTCGTATTCCTTGAGTTCAGGTGTTATGAACCTTTCTCCCCCTACAAGTGTCTGTTTTCTTATATAATCGGCAGGGACCATACCAAGATTAGATCTGGTAACCTCAATATAATAACCGAAGACCCGGTTATAGCCAACTTTTAAGGAAGATATACCTGTCCTCTGTCTCTCTTTATGCTCTAGCTCCGCAATGAAGTCTTTACCTTTTGTAGATATTCTTCTGAGCTCGTCTACATCAATGCTGTATCCATCCTTTATAATACCACCATCTCTAAGACTTATCGGGGAGGTATCAATAATACTTTTCTCTATTAACTCCCTCATGGCTGAAAATTCTGATATATCCTCTGCAATTGATTGTAAATAAGGGTCTTTAGAAAAGCTCAGAGATTTCTTGATTTTCGGTAGGTGTATTATGGAATTTTTGATTGCTATAAGATCCCTCGCATTTGCACTCCTAGAACTTATCTTTGATGAAAGCCTTTCAAGGTCCTGAATCTTCCTCAGAGATGTCCTGAGCTCTTCGAGGAGCTCATAGTCCTCCACAAGATATTCGACCGCGTCCTGTCTTCTCTTTATTTCGTGTATATTGATTAGTGGCTTCAAGATGGAGTATCTTAAGAATCTTCCTCCCATCGGTGTAAGTGTTTCATCGAGAACCCATAAAAGTGTGTCTTCGGGTGAGTTATCCCTGAGGTTGTGTGTTAATTCAAGATTGCGTTGTGTTGCTGCATCGAGAAACATATACGAATCCTGTCTTAAAGTAGTTATCTTTTTAAGACTCGGCGTTTCTCTTTGTGTATCCTCGAGATAACTGAGCAGTGCTCCAGCAGAAGAGATTGCAGCAGTCAAACCTTCACAGCCATAACCATCAAGAGATGAGACTTTTAAGTGCCTTAACAGAGCCTTATATGCCTCTGGGTAATCAAAATACCAATCTTCATAATAAGATGTATAGAAGTTATTAAGTGCCTCTTTATAGTGGATGTTGTCCTTCATGCTCTGTGGAAGCAGGATTTCTCTCGGTTCGAACCTGTACATTTCATCCTCAATA
>JBFMAM010000067.1:0-7546 GCA_040755805.1 Nitrospirota bacterium | reverse complement strand
CGCACAACCAGTATTTTGCAACGCTGAACGCACTTGTCGAAGCCGTCGATTCATGTTTCGACCTTTGGAAAAAACCAAATCGTGTATTACAGAAATTATGCGGCATAATTTAAGACGCTATGTATAACCTGATTGAGCAGGCATACCTTCCTGTTGACTTCGATATAGTATTTTGATATAGTTTGTACATGGTAAAAGACATTATTGATGCTGTAAGAGAGTTTCTGAACCCTGAGATTAAGGAGATAAAAGGTAAACTTGAAGCGATAGACACACATCTATCTTCTGTAGAAGCCCGTCTATCCTCTGTTGAAAATGACATTAAAGAAAATAAGACCAAATTGACAACAATGGAAATAGACATGAGAAGGCTTGAAGCTATTCTATTAAGAATTGAAGACAAGATTAATCTAAGCGAACGTGTAGCTCGTAGGGAAGCATTTCTTGAAGAATTAAAGCCTCTCAAAAAGTAAACCCTCATTTCCGTAATATCCTTGCCAGCTCTTTTATCAAAATTGTGTTCTCCCTGTGCGATTTCACAGCAACCCTTATATATGTCCTGTCAAGACCTTTAAAGTTTGAACAGTCCCTGACGAGGATACCCTTTTTCTTTAGCTGCTGGCATATCTCATTTGCATTGCTTATTTTCAGCAGATAGAAATTAGCATCAGAATGGAAAAACTCTATCCCTATTTTTCTGAAACCATTTTCAAGAAATCTTTTCTCTTCCTTTAACAATTTAAATGTTTCATTTCTATATACCCTGTCTTTAAGTACCACCACTGCTGCCCTCTGTGCAAGACTGTTTACTGTCCATGGCTCTTTATATTCTTTCAGTCTGCCAATGAGGTGCTGAGGAAAGACCCCGTATCCAATCCTTAAACCAGAAAGGGCATAAAATTTCGTCATTGACCTTAAAACTATAAGATAAGGATTATCATGGACATTTCCGATTATAGTTGGAGACGGAATATGGGACAGTCCCGATTCTACCACCTCACTCCGCTCGGTCGGTAAATCGTTCGACTGAGCGCTCACGACGAAGTCTGGGACAGTCCCATTGGGTATGCCACCCTTTTTAATAATCCCCCCTTGCCCCCCTTTAGTGAAGGGGGGCAAGGGGGGATTACAGAAATCTATAAAAGCCTCATCAACAATTAGATAACATTTAAGCTCCTTTGCTGCCTTTGCTATCTTAAGTACAGCGTCTTTTTTGAGAAGTCTGCCAGTTGGATTATTGGGATTACAGAGGAATGCCATATCGCAAGGCAGTGATGGGTGATGGGTGATGAGTGATGAGTGATTAATCCCCCCATGCCCCCCTTTAGTAAAGGGGGGTAAGGGGGGATTTGGCAACTTCCCCTCCATTGCATTAATAAACTCGTCAGGGTTTATCTCAAAATTGTTTTCTCTCTTTAACTCATAACTCAGAACTCTTAACTCAGAACTTGTATGACATGCCCTTTCATATTCCGAGAATGTTGGTGCAGGAATAAGAACCTTTTGAGGCCTTAAGACCCTTGTTATTAGATAAATGAGTTCTGTGCTTCCATTGCCGCATAGTATCATTTCAGGGTCAATTCCATGATATTGAGCAAGCCTTTTTCTCAACCTTTTTGTATCGGGGTCGGGATAATTATGAAGATACCTCAGGTGTTTTCTTAGCTCTGCCTTTATTTTTTTTGATACACCAAGCGGATTTATGGATGCACTGAAATCTATTATCCTTCTTTCTTGTATCTTAAGTTCTTCTGCAAGCCTGTAGATGTTTCCACCGTGCTCAGAAACTATTTCCATAGCTTATATACGCTCCTCCAGAATCCTCTTTTCTTATCTCGATGTTCATGTCAAATGCCTCTTTAAGCATATCTTTTGTTAACACTGTTCCAGGCTCCCCAATGCCGAGTATTTTTCCATCTTTGATTAATATGACCTTCTCAAATTGTAATGCGACATTTATGTCATGAAGCGCCATGATAATTGAGATATTTTTTTCCTCCTTCAATTCCCTGAGTAACCTTAGAATCTCTATCTGATACTTTATATCAAGGTTTGCGAGAGGTTCATCTAAAAGCAGAAGCCCTGCGCCCTGGAGAAGGGTCATTGCAATGAATGTCCTCCTCCTTTCGCCGCCACTCAGGTTCATTATGTACGATTCTGATTTTTCTTTGAGTCCGACAATATCTAATGCCTCATCAACGGAGATTTCCGGATGTATAGCATATGGATAAAGCCCCATGCTCACAAGCTCCCTGACTTTGAATGGCACATTTATGTCAAGAAGCTGTGGAAGATAACATAACAGTTTTGCCCTGTCTTTGTTTTTATACGACTGCAAGGGCTTGCCCCAGAGTCTTATATGGCCCTCAGATGGTCTTAATATCCCGCTTGCGAGCTTGAGGATGGTTGATTTACCTGAACCATTGGCACCAAGTAGCCCGATGAACTCTCCATTGCCCAAAGAGAATGTCAGGTTATTGATGAACTCTTTATTCCTGAAATATTCAAACCTAACGCTATCAAGCTCAAGAATAGGATGGTTAGCATAATCCATATTGTCACCCTGAACCATGCCCTGAATCAAGTTCAGGGTCTCCGATTTCAGGGTCTCAAAATAACCATTGTTAAGAGATGCTGAACCAAGTTCAGCATGACGAGTAACAGCAAGCCTTTTACGGATTATGATGTTATATGCAGAGGACATCTCTTCTCCTCAGTAGATAAAGGAAATATGGCGAACCGATGAGAGCAGTTACAATTCCTGATGGGATCTCCAATGGAGGCATAATTGATCTTCCGATCAGGTCTGCTATGCACAGAAATGCCCCACCACTGATAGCAGATGCAGGTATCAGAACCCTGCTGTCAGCACTAATGAGAAATCTTGCAATATGAGGCATGAGAAGGCCAATGAAACCAATTATACCTCCGAGTGATACGGATGCCGCGGTCATTAAAGCTATGGATATGAATAAAAGCATCCTTTCCCTCTGGACAGAAAACCCGAGGCTGTGTGCAAGCTCATCGCCGAGTATTAATGCATTCAGCGCCTTTGCCCGGGAAAAAGATAGACAGAATCCTGAGATGACAAACACGGAACCATAGGGAATCAATGACCAGTCTGCAATCGAGAGATCTCCGAATATCCAGAGCACTGCTCTCCTCAAACCCTCATCAGTAGAAATACTCATAAGGAGCATGAGGGCTGCATGGAAGAGAAAACTCAGGCCGACTCCTGCAAGGAGAAGTCGTTCAGGCCAGATTCTCCCGCGTTTCCACCCAAATGCACCAACTACTATACTGACAATAGAGGCACCGATAAAGGCCGTCAACGGTATGGTGAATCTGCCAAAGAAATATGAGCCCGATAAAAGTCCAAATGCTGCTGTTAGTGATGCACCACTTGAGATCCCGAGGATATAAGGGTCAGCAAGAGGGTTTCTTAGCAAGCCCTGCAGCACAGCCCCTGAAGCTCCGAGGGCCATTCCCATTAATACTGAGACAATAATCCTTGGGAGCCTTATTGAATAAATAATTTCCTTCTCTACGTGATTAATCATAAATGGATTTATTATCTTAGGTCCAATAAAAAGTGATACAGCAAATATGACTAATGTTATGATGACTATGAGCATAAAGGACATCTTTGCATTCATACCTATTTTTTCAGACATTCACTTAACTCCTCCATGCCCTTTATAATCCTTGGCCCCAGCCTGTAAAGATTATCGCTCATATAACAGACCTTCTTGTTTTTTACAGCAGGAACGCTCTTTAATCTCTTTATGAGTCTTGATGAAATCTCCTTCATATTCATATCTGCATGCCCTTCACCAATAATTATCACATCAGGTGATTGATGAACTATTTCCTCTACGGAGTATTTTGGATATGATGGCTTTGCACTTGATGCTATATTTTCACCACCAAGAAGTGTAATTGCATCATCTATGGCAGTGCCAGGGCCTGCAACTATTAATGGTTCAGGCCAGATGATAAATAGAACCTTATTTTTTTGAGTCGTGAGTCGATAGTCGATAGTCGATAGTCTTGAGTCTTTTACTTTTGAATTTTTACTCACTATTAACTGCTCACTGCTAACTGCTAATTTATTAATTGTACCTTCTATCCCTTTCGCAAGTGTCTCTGCTTTTTCTTTCACTCCAAGTGCTAAGCCTAAATCCCTTATGCCCTGCGGCAGTTCATGTAACCTCCTTGTCCTGAAGACATATATCTTCATCCCCAAGGAGCAAAGTCTCTCCTCAAACTCCTTTGGGTTGCCATCAGTAGTGATAACTACAATATCAGGTTTTAATGAGACAACAGCCTCTATGGACGGATTTGACATACCTCCGACCTTTGGTTTCTTTTTCGCTTCTTCAGGGTAATCGCAGAATTTTGTGACACCAATAATCCTGTCTCCGAGACCTAATGCAAAAAGGATTTCTGTCATATTCGGAGCGAGAGAGATTATTCGTTTCGGTGTTTCTCCTGCAAAAGCAAAAATGAGAAATGAGAAATAAGAAATGGGAATTAAAAATAAAATTACCAGTTTTTCCACCTGAGAATACCTCTAAAATAAAAATCCCCAGAAACCCATCGGTTCCTGAGGATTGCACCCTGATTTACTTCATCCTCACTACCATCCCAAAAAGTTGTAAACTTTTTGGGGACCCACCTTCCTCCTCGGGAAGAGTTTTTTCGTTTACAGGCAGGTCTTCTGGCTCCCCCGCACCTTAAACTAACCTTCCCACCTTTTCAGGTAGTGGTTATGTCCGCAAGCTACTCTTGCGTAAGCTCAAAGCACTTACCTTACCTTTCAGTAAGGTGCGGGGTTACAGCGGCGGGACCGCTCCTGTATTTCACAGGATTCCCTATTAAGCCTCCGGCACCTGAAATGTGAAAGTATTCTTATCTAAAGGGTAAACAAAAGTCAATGGTTTTCTTAATGACCTTTCCTGTCTCTATTTTCCAGTTAATAATTTCCTGCTTATCGCCCCTTCCCGGAGGATTCTAATCTCATCACCTGTCGCGTCCACAATGGTTGAGGGCAGGCCACCAGTGGTAGGGCCTCCATCAACAACGAGGTCTATTTTATCTCCAAAATACCTTATGACAGCCTTTGCATCCTTTGCAGGCGGCATGCCTGAAGGATTGGCACTTGTTGCAGTAATAGGAAAACCGGCAGTTTTTGCGAGATGGAGGGCAAATGACTCACCGGGGATTCTGACCGCAACCTTACGGGTACCTGCAGTAATATATCCTGAGATATTTTCCTTTGCGGGAAGGATTAAGGTAAGGGGGCCTGGCCAGAGCCTGTCCATAAGAGATATCGCTATGCGATTCACAGACGCTGCAATAACAGGAAGCAATCCTTTGTCACCTATGATCAGTAGCATTGCCTTTCCCTTCGGCCTCTGTTTAATATCGTAAAGTTTTCTGAGTGAATCTTCCATATCAAACTTTATTCCGAGGCCGTAAAAGGTCTCTGTTGGATATGCAACAATGCTACCGCTTTTTAATGCCTCAACAACGTGATGTAAAACTTGCTCCTTGTTTATTTCAGAGACTCTAATTAGTAACATTGCAAAATACTAACACATTAGGCTCTTGCAAAACTATCATAACCACAGAGAACACAGAAAACAGTTTGCATAGTTTACTTAGTTTATTGAGTTTGCACGGTTTTAACCAAGTAAACTGTGTAAACCGTGTAAACTATCTCTCTGTGACCTCTGTGGTAATGCCTTTAATTATAGTAACCTCCAAAAAGTGATAGAATCTGACAAAGAATACTGCTAAACTTATTCATCCCTGAATTGAGCGATTTTTGAGGTTGTCATTGCGAGCACCTGAAGGGTGCGTGGCAATCTCATTGCAAAAAGGCGAGATTGCTTCGTTTCACTCGCAATGACAGTTTTCTATCTCTATTTTTCGGAATTATTGTATCGAAGCCTTTTTATAGGCTAAAATGAAAAAGGAGGCCACTTATGGCTGATTTAAAATCAATGACACCAACAGAAATACTGGATGTTTTAGGAAGGGTCTGTCCTTATCCCCTTGTCATGACAAAAAAGACAATGGAAAAGTTGCCAGGTGGAGCAATATTAAAGATACTCTGTGATTTACCTACAACCGTTGAGGATTCTATCCCCCGATACTGCGAAAAACATGGATATAGGTTCGAATCTATTAGGCTTGAGGATGAGGGCTACTGGGAGATATATATACAGAAAACCTAACTTCTTCTCTTCCTCAAGTCCCTTATAAACCAGATTACAAAGCCTACGGCGAGGATTCCTATTGCTATGGGGAGTTCATATTTTTTTATGCTGCCAAAGGTGTTTTTAAGTGTTACGCCGAAGAAATAGCCTCCATAGGTACATATATTTGCCCATATAAGGCAACTTATTAGCTGGAAGGCAAAGTATTTATTTTTACCCATGCGTGAAAGACCAATAACTGCAGCACTCAGAAGCCTGAATCCATAAAGCCACTGACTTATGAATATAGCTGCAACACCATACCTCAACACTAAAGACTCAAGTTTTGATAGATTAACCTTTATCACCCTCTGGGTAAATTTAAGGAATGCCTCCCTTCTATGGAGGGCAATGAGGAAAAATGTGCTATGACCTATATATGAGGCTGCAGCCGAGATAAGCGCCACAGCATTTGCATCGAGGTACCTATTATAAGCAAGAAATCCTGCTGCGATGAGGACACTCTCACCTTCAAAAAATGTAAGTATAAATATGGCAATATAGCCATATCTTGAGATTAAATCTTCCAGAAGCCCTCCACAGGGTAATTTATAGAAGAGAATATTTTATGTCAAGGGATGCTCTTGTAAATTCTTACCACAGAGGTCACAGAGACACAGAGAAAATCTCTAATTTCTAAGCACTAAATTCTAAACAAATTCAAAATCCTAATGCTCAAAACTGTTTTATCCTGAATCAAGTTCAGGATTGAGCATTTGATATTGTTTAGGATTTCGAATTTTGGATTTAGTATTTTAAAATAATTTTCAATCTCTGTGGTCTCTGTGGTTTATATAGTTTTGCAATTGGCTCAAGGGTATAAGACATAAAAAAGGGGATGCCGGAAAATCCGGCATCCCCTTTTTTATTGCTAACATAGTCCTTACATCTCTTTGAGAGTTATCGCCTCGGTCGGACATTCAGCAAGACAGCTCTCACAACCCTCACATAAGTCCGCATTAACAATCTGGCATTTGCCGTCCTTTGGTTCACCAAAAACACTCACAGGACATATTTCATAGCATTTCCCCTCTCCAGTACACTTATCCGCGTCTATTGTCACTATCCACACTTAAATCTCACCTCCTTAATTCAATTTACCCATGGGTAAAAATTATAAACTAAATATTTTAAAAAAATCTACCATAGGGTTATCCCCGAATCCCGATATAGAAATCTAAAAGCGTTAAATTATCTGTCATTGCGAGAACCCGAAGGGTTCGTGGCAATCTCATAGAAAAAGGCGAGATTGCTTCGTTTCACTCGCAATGACAATTCTCTAT
>JBFMAM010000066.1:0-7635 GCA_040755805.1 Nitrospirota bacterium | reverse complement strand
CTTCTTTAAGCTCCACCATCTTAAGCTCTCTGCCAATTGCCATATTATAAAACTCCTCAAGCTCTTTAACCCTCTTCCCCATGTCTTTCTTAAGTTTCACACTTTCTGTTACATCTATTATGGTTTCTATGGCAGAGATTACATTACCAGACAGGTCTCTTATTGGATATGATTTATTCTCCATATAAAGGGGATTGCCTTCCATATCATAATGTGTATGTATTACTGTGTGGTGTTTACCTGTCTCAAAGGTATGCTTTACAGCACATTCTTCTCCTTTCTCATAACAGGGTTTATCTATGTGATGAGAGATCTCATAGCAGCGTCTGCCTATAATAGCTTCAACCGACATCCTAACCTGATTGCAATAGGATTTGTTTGCAGCGATAATCCTGTATTCAGGGTCTATAACAACTAATCCCTCGTCAATACTTTCAAGGATATTTTTTATAAATTCCTCTGCCCTCTCGCGCTCTTTGCGTATGCGTAGCACCATAATGCCATACGCCAGGCCATCTGCCAGCACCATCAACAGATTCACCTCCTCAGCGTCAAAGGCATCCGGCTCCTCTGCATAGATGTTCAGCGTTCCAAAGGTTCGACCGTTGGCAACCAAAGGAAGGGCAATCGAAGATGCGTAGCCACGCCTGACCGCTTCAGCGCGCCAGGGAGCAAACTTGGGATCCGTCAGCATGTTTCTACAAATAGCAGGCTTTCCTGTCCGAATAGCTGTACCAGTAGGACCTCTCCCTCGTTCAGTATCTTCCCATGTAATGTTTAATCTCTCGAGATATCCTTCCTCAAATCCCTGATATGCTACTGGACGCACGCTCTTCTTCTCATCCTGCTCAGTAAAGCCAATCCACGCCAGACGATAGCCACCTACTTCTACAACAGTCCGGCAGATATCTTGCAATAATGCTGATTCCTCATTTGCACGGATTAATACCTCATTGGATGTGAAAATCATCTTGAGTGTCCGGTTGATTTTACGCAATGTCTTCTCCGAGTCTCTGATTGAGATAAAACTTGGAGCAACAAATATTACTCCAATCACTATGAGCAAAGATGTAGCAAGAGCAACTAATTCGGTCATCAGGTCAGGTGGGTGTTGCATTTCCCCAAGGAGCATATGAAATAATGTAATAGAGCGCCTGATGGCCATAAGAGAAAAGGCTGCCGCAAGAAACACCCATGCTGTGCGCCTTCCTGTGATCCGCATCAGCCTTAAAGATAGAAACGCTGCTGTAAATTGAAGCAGAACAGAAATTACTAAAACAAATATTATCACTTTCATGGATTATTCCTCCATGAGATGGCCGCCCGCTTACACATGGATAAATTATATCAAATAAGCCTTCTGCAAAACTACTTAAACCAGAGAGTTCACGGAGATTTAAACTCAAATTACACAAGGTTCACCAAGATGACATAAAATAAACAGGGCTTTAAACTTTGGAACCTTTTGAGGTATATTTATCTCAATGAAAAAACCCATAAAAAAGAAAAAACCAAAACCCCGCCTTCCCATCGAGGCAGTTTTAAAACTCCGCAGCCATCCTGTTACAACCAGAAAGGGTGAGAAAGGATACGATAGAAGGCGCATTAAGCAGCAAACCATAGAAATCATCAAAGAAGAAAAAAATTAAAGAAAAAGATTGAATTTTTAGTCTTTATCTGGTATATTCTGAGCGTTCTATGATGGAAGACAGAGAAAAGAAATTAGTGCTTGAAATTTTTCTGTTTCTTTCAGTTGAGCCGATAATGCTTTCTACTATAAAGGATGTGATAGAACTTCCCGAGTCTGAGATAAAAAGGCTTATTGAAGAGCTCATAATGGAATACAAAGAGCGAAATACGGGGTTGCTAATAGTTGAGATAGCCAATGGCTATCAGATGGTGACAAATCCTGAGTATGCAGAGTGGGTAAAGAAGTTCAGAAGTACACATATTTCGAGCAGACTATCAATGCCTGCCCTCGAGACCCTCGCCATAATAGCATACAAACAACCTATAATCAGGGCTGAAATCGAGCAGCTCAGGGGTGTTAATTCTGACAGTGCTATAAGGACACTCCTCGAGAGGAGGCTTATAAAGATAATGGGCCGTAAAGAGGCGCCAGGTAGGCCCTTTTTTTATGGGACAACAAGAGAATTTTTGGAATATTTCGGGTTAAAAGACCTTACAGAGCTACCGACCCTTAAAGACCTTATAAGGGAAGAGGCAGCTTGATTTCTGGAGGTGCTATGAAAAGGCTTTATCTGTTTATAGTAAGCTTTATATTTTTTATCTCAGGCAATACTTATGCAGATACAACTTATATAATAAAAAAAGGCGATAATCCATATAAAATAGCAAAAAAATTTAAAGTCAGCATACAGGATATTATAAAAGTCAATAATCTGAAGCCAGTTAATCTTAAACCAGGAACAAAGATAACCATTCCATCAAATAAAAAAGAATCTCCTAAGAAAAATAAACTCGCCAGAAAACAGGAAGAAATTAGTAAGGGGGGATATAGAGGGGTTAAAGGTGAGAAGGAGGGATTTTCTGATGATGCCCAATTTTATATAGTGAAAAAGGGCGACACCCTATCATCTATATCAAGAAAGTATTCTATATCGATCAGTGAGCTAAAAGAGATTAATAATCTCAGGACGACAAAACTAAAACCCGGTCAACAGCTCCTCGTTAAACGAATCGGGCCAAGGACATACACTGTAAAAAAGGGTGATAACATCTGGAGGATTGCAAAGAGGTTTGATATCGATCCGGATGAACTGAGGGTTATCAATGGTCTTGAAACAGACTTATTAAAACCTGGCCAGAAAATACTTCTCGAGCCTGAGGTAGAGGTGGATGAACTAAAAAACTATGAGGCAATAATTTCGAAGCCTCATATAGAGGAAGAGATAAAGGGAGTATCTGAATCTGAGGAGTTCGGTCCGAAGGAAAAGCTTATCCTTTTTGCAAAAAAGCTGCTTAATATACCTTACAGGTTTGGTGGAAGCAGCCTCATGGGGATTGACTGTTCAGCATACGTTCAGAAGGTTTATAGTATGATAGGGATAGATCTTCCACGATCAGCAAGAGAGCAATTCAATGAAGGAAGACCTATTGATACTGGAGAGCTTTCCATAGGTGACTTGGTATTCTTCAAGACATATGCATCCTTTCCTTCACATGTAGGGATTTATCTTGGTAATAACCTATTCATACATGCCTCGTCAAGGGACAAAAAGGTTACAATAGACAGCCTCCAGATACCTTACTATTTTAAAAGGTTTATTGGAGCAAGGAGACTTATTGAGGGAAGGGACGAAAAAGAAGAATTACATAAAGAAGGATAATTAGCCTTCGTACATCACCTTTCCCATGTCTGATATATCATAACCCCCAAGCCCTGTTACCATTTCCCTGAATTCAGCATCTTCCCTTATAATCTTCACGAGATGCTGGAGCATCTCAGTCTCAAAGAATTCGTGCGGTATTGCAAGGTCGTATCTCTCTTTTGCAACAGGAATGAAATCGAGATTCAGTGCCCTCGCAGATGCAAGGATTGCAAGGCCTGTGTCTGCAACCCCTGTAAGTACAGCAGATGCAACACCCATATGTGTATATTCCTCCCTTTCATAACCCTTAACATCTTCTGGTTTTATACCGAGTTCTCTCAGGTACTTATCCGTGAGGAGTCTCGTTCCTGCACCCGATTGCCTGTTAACAAATACAACATCACTCCTCATTAAATCTTCAAATCCTGTTATATTTTTGGGATTACCTTTTAGAACGAGAAGGCCCTGCTCTCTATAGACAAGATTTATGAGCAAAATCTTTTTATCAGAAAGGAGTCTTCTTATAAATGATACATTGTACTCCCCTGTTTCTTCATCAAGCAGGTGCGTTCCTGCCATATGTGCCTCACCTTTTTTCAATGCCATCAGACCACCCATTGAGCCCACATGGGCTGAAGAGAGGGAAAACTTGGGATATCTCTTCTTCAATATGTTGGCAAGCAGATCGAGGGCATTGTCATGGCTTCCGATGCAGACAATCGTATTTTCAATATCACCTTTAGACCTCATTAGCTCCACATCCACCTCTGTGCCTGCACCGATACCTTCAGACATGGCAGGTATTCGGACAAATCCATCAGCGTGTACAAGAGACATAAGCACACCTGCTCCACGGCTAACAGGAGTTGCTATAAAATTATCACCAACCTTTCCCACCTTTACCCTCAGGAATTCCTCCTGCCCAAGAGTGGATGCAACCTGCCTCGAAATTTTCGCCCTGAGCATATCAGTTTCCTTAATCTCAAGCCCCTGCCATCTGAAGATAAGAGGCTTTGCAAATAGACTGAATGTTATATATGCAGATACAGGATAGCCAGGTATGCCGAGAACTGGTTTGCCCCTTACCCATCCGAGTATAACTGGCTTACCAGGCTTTATGTTAACTCCATGGAGTATTAATTCCCCAAGCTCATTTATAGCCTGTGCAGTAAAGTCCTCTGAACCAGCAGATGCCCCAGCATTAACAACGATCAAATCTCCCATGCCATGGGCATCCATTATCGCCTTTTTCAGCTCTTCGAGCCTATCAGGTATGATCTTGAATCTGAGAGGCTCACCGCCCCACTCAGAAACAAGACCGCCAAGGATTCTTGAGTTGTATTCGATAATATCACCTTTTCTTAACCCTCCTCCTGGCTCAACAATTTCTGTGCCTGTTGGGATGATTACAACCCTCGGCCTTCTCCTGACATTTACCTCTATATGACCACCTGCGAGCATTGCACCTATATCAACAGGTCTTATCCTGTGATTCTCAGGTATTATCAATTCAGTTGCCACGATATCTTCACCAATCACTCTCACATGCTGCCATGGTGTTGCAGGCGCAATGATTTCAATAAAGTCAGCATTCAGCAAATAGCTATCAGCTTTTAGCGAAGAATTACCATCTTTTTCTTTTTTGCTAACTACTGATTGCTGATTGCTGACTGCTGACTGCTGATTGCTAACGATATTCACTTCCTCAATCATTATCACTGCATTAAACCCATCAGGCATAGGGTCGCCTGTATCAACATATACTGCCTGTTCACCTATCTTTAGTCTTTTAGGATTTGTCTCTGATGCGCCAAACGTATCCGCGAATTTTACAGCATAGCCATCCATTGCTGATGAATGATAGAAGGGAGATGAGATTTTTGCGATAACTGCCTCTGCGGTAACCCTTCCGAGAGAATCTATAACCTTGATTGTTTCACCTGGAAATCCCTTTAGTGACAGGTCAGTCCCGAAAGCTTTCGGGATGTCACTACCCGTGCGTGGGGTAGTATCGGGTCTCCTGACCCGATTTTCATCCTTTCTAAGCCACTTTGTTAGTGCCTCATCCAAGGGTGTGCTTTCAAGATAGATGTCCCGGTACATTATTCCCTGCCGAGCAGTTTTTTTATCGTGGACTTCAATTCTCCAAGGTCTGATGACTTAACAATATATGACTCTGATGCCCATACAGCAAAATCATTTCTGTAGTCGTAAGCCGTAGACATAATAATAGGTATCCTTGGCCTCTTTTCCTTCATCTGCCTCAGGATATGGATGCCGTCCATATCAGGCAAGAGTATGTCGAGTGTAACAAGGTCAGGGTTTTCGCTATCGAATAGCTTGAGTGCCTCTTCCCCATTGGCAGCTATAACAACTTCATAGCCTTCCTCACTCAGCTCGTCTTGATAAAGTCTCTGGATATGCTGGTCATCATCAACAACAAGTATTTTCATATTACTCCTCCCTTCTCACTTCTTACTTCCTACTTCTCACTTTATCTTCAATGGTATAAACACCTTAAATGTGCTTCCTATGCCAGGTTTACTCTCGACCTCGACCCTTCCATTATGTTGCTCTATAATCCTGCGTGTGATAGTAAGGCCAAGGCCGGTTCCTGAAACCTTTGTTGTGAAAAATGGGTCAAATATAAATGGAAATATTTCCTCTGATATGCCTTTACCCGTGTCTTTTATCTCAATGACAGCCGAGCCTTCCTCTATATATGTCTTCACAAATATTGTACCTTTGTTGCCGATAGCATAAACCGCATTTCTCAGGATATTGAGCAACGCCTCCCTGACACTGTTAGGATCTATATGCACCTCATGGGATGCACTGAGATCCCAGATAAGGGCTATCTCCCTATCATCGAGTTCAGGCTTTATTAGAGAAATAATATCACCCACAAGTCCGTTAATATCGACCATCTCCTTTGCAAGCCTTGCCTCTCTAACAAAGCTTAGTATCTCATTAAGGATACTCTCGAGCCTCTCAACCTCATTGGAGATTATCTCTGCATACTCTTTAAGATTGCCATATAATTTTTTTCTAAGTCTTCTTGCAAATCCACCCACGGAGACAAGCGGGTTTCTTATCTCATGTGCTACCCTTGCTGCAACCTCTCCGAGTGCTGCCATCCTTTCTGCCATAGCGAGCTTCTCACGCAGGTTTTTCAGTTCAGTTATATCTCTGACCACATGCACCGTACCTATAAACTCTCCTGTACTATCAAATATTGGAGAGCTTGAGGTAATGAAGGTTCCCCCGAGGTTAGGGTCTTCGACTTCCTCGACAAATGCCCTTCTTGTCTCGACAGTTTTGTGATGAGGGCATTCTGGCCATGGTTCGTTCATGCCATGAAGTACCTCATAGCACTTTCTCCCTATAATCTCAACAGGTAGTTTACCCAACCTTTCACTGACCGCCTTATTAATGCTCTTTACCACATAATCCCTGGTAATAAAAAAGACCATATCTGATATTGACTCAAATATATTTTCGAGCTCCTGCTCTGCGAGGGTAACCTGCTCGAAGAGCCTTGCACTCTCTATAGCTGTTGCAATATGGTTCGAAAAGGCGCTTAAGAACATCATATCATCTTCGAGGATAGGCTTTCTGTTGAAAAGGTTGTCCACCCAGAGGACACCTATCACCTTATCCCTCGATATCAAAGGCACAACAGCATAGGCCTGTGTGCCCAAGTGCTGCGTCAGAACAGCATCTGAGAGTGGTTCTTCTTTTATATTCTGAATATTAAAGGGCTTCTTCTCTCTCACGGTCTTTGTGAGGATTGTTTCCTCTGATAGAGGTATCTCTACACCGAGACTAAGCCTGTCAAGAAAGGAGTCTTTTCTCAATGGTCCTGTCTCAATATCCCGGATTATATCAGGCAGTGTCTTCTTCTCTAAGGAGAGCCTATCCCATATCTGCCATGCTTCCTCATGGTTTGCAGGTCCTACTCCCATAGCCCCTTTCAATACATCCTTATTTTCGTCTACAAGAAAGAGGATTGCACGGTTAAATCCGAGGCCTTCGCTCATTGTAACTGCAGTAAGAACCATTCTCAACAGCCTGTCGAGTTCAAGTGTTCCCCTCATTGTTGAACTGATAAAGAAAAGCCTTGAGAGTTCCTGGTTTCTCCTGATTAGCTCTTTTTCAACCCGTTTACGTTCAGAGATATCTCTTGATATGCCGCTGATACCAATAACCTTCCCGGTATCATCCTTTATCGGAGACAGTGTCAGGCCGACCTCAAATATGGTGCCATCTTTCCTCTTTCTTATGGTCTCCATACGCTTGATGG